>NZ_JAHGAI010000046.1:0-201933 GCF_030248515.1 Vibrio sp. D401a
CGCTGAGGCTCGTCCGGAATGACGCTGATTTCTTGTTGCGTTGTCGGTTATTTAGACCTTAATCTCTCGCATCTCGCATCTCGCATCTCGCATCTCGCATCTCGCATCTCGCATCTCGCATCTCGCATCTCGCCTCTTTATTACTCCAAATGATGCGTACTGCCCACGGTACCTTCCAAGTCTAAAATCGACTGGCGGACGTGGTCTGGAATCGCGGCTTTCACATTGTTCTTAAAATCAAACATCACACCAGTAGCGGTCGCAATGGTCGCAATCTTGCCCCACTTCTTACTCAGCACTTGGTATTCCATCGTGATGCGATCTTCTTGCATGTCGATTACGCGTGAGCCAATTAAAAGCGTATCTGGAAACGTAATGGGTAGCTTATAGCGGCATTGGGTTTCACTTAGAACCGGACCGATGTGAGACGTCTGCAAATCTACCAACAGATTAATCTTGTTGAAGTAGTCCAAACGCGCAGTTTCGAAGTAACGAAAATACACCGCATTGTTGACGTGTTGCAGGGCATCCATCTCTCCCCAAGCGACTTTGATTTCCGTAATCACTGGGAATTCTTTTAATAACGTATCCATTACTCATGTTCCTTTTTCATCGACGTTGCCGCAATTTGCAAAGCGACTTATCACTTTGAGTATTTATTCTAGATGGAACTGATTAAAATGTAATAAAATTGTATGTAAAATGTGAAATGAATTAGATGCTTATTTTTGTAAACTAAAAACTTTACATAGTCAGTTGTGAGGCGTAGGTTTAAGTAAGCGTAACCAAAAGGAGATGTCCAATGACAGAACTGAAAGGTTTCAATCTTGCCAAAGTAGAAAAACGAATCGACTGGACAGGTGAGCTGTTCAGTTTACGAGTTTCCGGTGCGCCTCTCTCCTTCAAAGCCGGACAATTTACCAAACTCGCCTTGCTCGACGAACAGGGCAATCCCATTAGCCGCGCATACTCGGTGGTGAATGCGCCCAGTGAGCAGTTCGAGTGGCTCGAATTCTTAGTCGTCGCGAACCCAGAAGGGCAATTGACGCCAAGGCTGCAGCAGCTTCAAACCGGCGATAGCATTTATGTTGGTGAAACGGCTCATGGCGATCTTATCCACGATACCATTCCCAAACACGCAAACGATCTATGGCTGCTTTCCACCGGCACAGGCATTGGTCCATTTCTCTCCTTGTTAGACGACATTAATTTACTCCCACACAGCGATCATATTGTGCTGGTACATGGTGTGCGTTACGAAAGAGATTTAGTTTACAAATACTTGATAGAGCAACTTCAACAGAGGTATGAAGGTCGTCTTCGTTATGTGCCGATTGTCAGCCGTGAGAGTATTCCGGGTAAGCTTCAAGGCCGTATTCCAGATCTGATTGCGTCGGGAGAGCTTGTTAATCGCGCTGACTTACCGTTTTCTAAGGAAAGCAGTTTTGTGATGATGTGTGGTAATCCGGAGATGATCAAAGACACCTCTCCAGTACTGCAAGATATCGGTTTGGAAAAGTATCGAGCCCGAACGGGTGGCAATATTATATATGAAAGATATTGGTAGCTGCTGAGTACGGCTACAAACCAATCAAATAATTAAGTCATTCGCAGGTTTGGTATTGAACCTATCGTTTCATCTAAACTTGCGATCGAATCGTCTTTCCATATTTCTGTTCCTATGACTAAAATTGTCTTAAGAAATAAATTCAATAGCTTAGGATTCAAGGATGATGAACAAAGCTGGTTGGACAGTGTGCCTTGCCACGCTTACTCCCTTTGCCACTATCGCTGGTGAGTGGGAGATTGAAGCGGGCGGATTTTTCTCTCGCACTGACACCAAACTTAACGCTTACGACCCTTACCTCGACCAAATACGCACCATTGATTTCGAATCCGACCTTGATTTGAAAGAGTTTACCGTGCTGCCTTATGTTGAAGTGGAGTATTACTTCAACAAAAAGCACAGTGTGTATGCGGATTGGCGTAGCCTACATCGAGAGGCAACCCGCACCGCAGTGACCAAACCTTTTGAAATTACCGTTGATGGTACGACCTATGCGGTTCAAGCTGGCTCCAAGCTTACAACTGAATTGAACATAGATATTGCGCGTGTAGGGTACGGTTATCAGTTTTACACTAGCGATAAATGGGCGGTGGATGTATTAGCTGGATTACACGTTATGTGGCTGTCTTTGGGCTTGGACGGTAAGCTTGGAGCTAAAGTGAGTGGGGTGGATGAAATCCCGGTGATGTTTGTTGATGAGACGGTTTTGAATGATGTCACCGCACCATTACCAGATTTAGGCCTTCGAGCAGAATACGATCTGACAGAAGATTGGATTTTAAAAAGCCATGCGCAGGTATTTTATCTAGCCGTAGACGATATAGAGGGTTACTTGTTAGAAGTGGACATTGGCGCGAAATACTTCTTTACTGACCAGTTCAGCGTAACCGGCGCGTTCAATTACTATGAAGTAGGAGTGGACTATGAGAGTGATAGCTCGGCGCTGGATGTGACTTATCGGTTTTATGGTCCAATGCTCACGATTGCATACACGTTTTAAGTAAAGTTAATTGAGTATCGATATAAAACGAGAAGTTATTTCGATATTTATTTGATATTCAGATTTTTTTAACAAAATTGAATGGTGGTTTGCTACACATCACCTTTATTTTAGTTCTATAACTAAAATAAAGGACGAGCACAATGGCAAAAGTAATGTCATTAGTTTTGGTGGATAAGGAACGAGTTGAATTAGGTGAGCTTACACATGATTGCTGTAAAGCAACATTACCTTTCCTTGGTGGTTATAAAATAATAGATTTCACTATAGATAGCTTATTGAGAGCGAATATAAAGAATAATATTATAATGAGCCGGGTAATTTGCAAATCTTTAAAGGAGCATATTAATGATGCTTGGCAAAATCATAAAGGTGATGTTGCATATCTAGACTCTATCTATAATGTCAAAAGCTCTCAAGAAGAAATAACACATCAAGACTGGCTAGATGTTTTCCTTCAGAACATAGCTCAATTCAACCAGCCCTCAATTAAGCAAGTTCTTCTACTTAGCGGTGAACAAATTCATGGAGACTACTTCAGACAGTTACAACAATATCATACGCTGACTCGGGCAGATATGACGCTTGTCGTGAGTGAAGTCGATATTGACAACGCTAGTCTATATCATGTTGTTGAGCTGTCCGATAGTGGTGAAGTGGTTGCGATTCATTGTCATCCGGAAGAGGCGCCCTCTTTGCCCTCTAAGCCAAATAAAGCCTTGGTGTTAGCAGGAAGTATGTTGCTCAACAAGGAGAGGCTTGTAAAAGCCGTATTCTCGGCAGCAAAAGAGCAACGTACAGGGCGGGACTTTGTTATGGATATTATTGTTCCTTTTTTAACCAAAACAAAAGTGTCACTGTTTAATCTGGGTGGTGAAAAGAATCAACCTATTCACTGGAGCCCAATTAAGTCGATTGAGGAGTACTGGTTTACACAGATTCATAGGTTGTCAGAACCCTCGGAAGGTTCCGGTAGAGATAACCAGTTGAAGTGTTTTGGTGTCAGAGCAAAAAATAATATCGAATTCAAAGATATAGGTCGTGATTCTGTACGACTAAAAAATAGTATTATTTCTTCAGGAAGTAAAATTTATGGTTCAAGAGTATTAAGTTCAGTTGTTGGTATTAATTCAATATTAGAAAATAACGCCATAATTTATAAATCCGTATTGATGGGGGACAATATTATTGGAAAAGGATGCAGAATTAGCAATGCAATAATTGAGGAGGGAGCTCATATTGCACCATATACTGTGATTGGGGAAAATATTGAACAAGATCAAATGAAATATAATATTACCCCAAATGGTATAATAATTATTCCAAAAGGAAGTAGAATAGGCTTCTATCCAGACAAAGTATTAGAACTACACTCAATTTAATTATGTGCTGTTGGCTAGAGGGAGGGGAGCATGGACTTTAAACGGGTCGACTTTTCTGATGCGCTTAAGTATCAGAGAAACAAACATAAACTATCACAAGATCGACTTGCGGCAATGCTCTCCTCTACTCACCGAGCCTTTGAGAGTTTGAACCAAGCGACACTGAGCCAGTGGGAGCGGGGAAAGATCGTACCAACTTTACTGCGCCGCATAGGGATCGCTCACTTCTTTGGTTTACAATACCTTTATGATGAAAGGGAGTTAAAGACGGTTAAAAAAGCACTGCAGCATCCGGTTAACTTTCAAAACTTAAAGACGATATATTCCCATCAGGTAACGTCTATCAAAGATACCCTATTAGAAAAATGCATATCAGAAGAGCTTGAGATGATCAAAGATGCGCATTATCGGCAAAACACCGTTCATCTCCTAGATACCTTAAGTTTTTTAGGTTTAGTTGAGCCCAAAGTGGCGTGCTTTTATTGCAATGATGTGCTCGTTGGCCACGTTGTTTATCAACAGCGCAAGAATGAGTATTTTGTAGTGAGTGTGGTATTTCTCAACAAAGAGATCCGTCAAGAGCAGCTAGAGTTTATTGAAGAAAAAAGTAAAGGTATGAAGCTTTATCTTCCGATACGAGACCAGAGCTTGAGTCAATTCATATCAGATTGCTTCTTGGAAAAGTGTTGCTTTAAACACAATGTCGATTTTTATGTTGGTGCAAGTGAAAGCTTTTTTGAAAACCCTATGATTATAAACCTCTTTAAAGGCTTGTATGACTTTCGATTAGTTAGGTTTGAGCAAGTTACAAAGCAACAGACTTAGGCTCCAATCCGTAAGGAATATCTTTAAATGCAGCTGAATGGCGATTGAAGTAGGGAGCTTGATTTACTTTTTGCCAATCTAACAACATGATTGCGAGAACATTTCTGTGTTCTCCATATTGAAGATCAAACTCGCCATCAACGGATGGGATCATCCCTTGATCTAAGTTAATGGAACTCTGGATTGCTTCTCTTGTTTTTGCCACGACACGATCGTCCTCAAGTCCTGCAAGTAGAAAGGTGATACCAACTTCAGCAATCACGTCTTCCTTTGCTCTCAGCAAGATTGTGTCTACATTCTCACGGAAATAGTCGTAAATCCATTGGTGTTTCGCTTCATCTACTTGGTTTTGGTAGTAACGAGAGTCGGCAAAGATAATGTGGGTCATGCCATAGAGCTTGTTCATGTACTGCTGTGGAGAAAGCTTTTTGTCATTCTCATCTGGGTAAGTTGCGCGAAATGTACGTGTAAACTCATCGACTACGTCTTGCTCTCCTAACTGACGTAACCAATATACTTGATTGGCTAGTTGTGCAGCCCAAGCCTCAATCATTTCAGGGTCGTTTGCATAGATTGAAAAGTCATAGCGCTTGATGATTTCTCTCAGTTTTTGATCTTCTATATGTCTTAATCCATATTCATCTGCTCTTGCTAAAGCCCCTAGGAGATCAACGCCAAGGAAAATGTACTCAGGGTGGTGTTTTGTCACTGTATATCGTCTTTGGCTTCGCTCATCTTGCTTCTTATGGTATCCAGCTAAGCGCTTTTCAGAATATAGAATGATCTGTTCAGGAGAGTGTACTCGGGCAGCAATGCGATTTAAGCGACTTGCCACTTGTGCCATATCAGTCCAGATTGCCGGAATATACTTTTCATCGAGTGTTTGACGGTACATGCGAAGACCAAAGTGCCCTTCTTTGAACGCGCTAAGAGAAAAAAGTTGGCTTTCGTAAGTGGTCTTAATGACCTGAGCTGATTGAGAGTAAGTAAGAGGGGGCGTCTCCTCGACAGCGAGAGCGTTGGCCACCAGAGAGCCAGAGAGAAAAATAACGATGCCAAGATGCTTGCAACGCATAACAACATTCCATAACAAGAAGAGTGGTTCACTGTACCACTGATAATCTAGTGAAATGTAAGCTATTGGTCAGGCGAATGTTTTGTTTTATATCACGGTTTCTATCGCTTACTTAATCATTCTATAGGTAAGGTTGATGCGCTCTCCCTTGTTTAACTTTGTTTTGGGTACACTGTGTTTCCAATAGTGTTGTATTTCACCTGCCATAACAAGCAGCGAGCCGTGAGTTAGCTCAAGTTCAATGATGGAATTATCGTGTATATGCTTAAGTAAAAAACGTCTTGATTCACCAAGATTAACAGAGGCTATGATTGGATTCGGACCGAGCTCGGATTCATTGTCTTGATGCCATCCCATCGAGTCCTGACCATTTCTATATAAATTTGCGAGAACAGAATTGAACGGAGAGCCACATAGGCAGGAGGTACGCTCACGCAGTTTCTGTAGTTCAGGCGTCCAAGGATGAGGAGCCATAGTTAAACCAGAATAGGTGTAAGAGCGATCGCCATGCCAAGATTGCAACCTAGGCTGTAAGACAGACTTGCCGAACAACTTAATTGACTGCTGTTGCCAAGGTAAGGTGGTTCGTAGGATATTAAAATAAAGGTCCGCTTCTCTTGTGGAGAGAAAGTCCTGTTGAAAGTAGAGCTTCCCATTTGGAATCTGTTGATAAAGTGAGCTTTTAAATAAATTTTCCCGCATCTGTCTCTCATTTTTTTTGTGAAAGTGATAAAACTACCAACTAGGTATTACTTTTACTATTTGCCTTGGTTATTCTTTAATTTAATAACTATTTTAACAATAATAATTTCGTGACTGTCACGAGACAGTGAGGACCCGATGCGATATTCGTCGAAGAAACGCTATGGTTTTGCGTTGTTTTTCCTCACTTTTATTGCTTGTTGCATTGGTGGAATTGAGCTTTTTCAGCACAATCAGCATCTGCTCTTACAAGAGCGACTTCAAGTAAAAGCGAGGGAAAAGTTGTCCGTCATTCGCTCTAACCTAGAAGCAGAAATGATGGCAGATATTTATGCCACTAGCACATTGGCCACATTAGTAACACTTTCATCTAGTCCAGATGCTTCAGAGTTGGAGGATGCTTCTAATCGAATCCTATTAAAAAGCAATCATATAGAAATCATCGGGATCGCTCAAAATGATGTAATCCAACATGTTTATCCAACTGAAGGTAATGAGCGCATTATCGGGTTAGATTATAGAAAAGTGCCTGAACAATGGACTCAGATCCAAAAAGCAAGAGATATTGAAGAGATCTTTATTTCTGGGCCAGTAAATTTAGTTCAAGGTGGACGAGGCCTTATTGTTCGTGTTCCTGTGTTTGTCGACCCTCCAAAAAACAATGAGTATTGGGGCTCTATTAGCACGGTGATTAACATGGAAAGCTTGCTAAGAACTTCTGGAGTTCTTGATTACTCTATGTTGAGTGATCTTGTCATTCGGGGTTACAACAGCATGGGATCTCAGGGAGATATCTTCTTTGGTGACAAATCCAACTCAAAAGAGGTGATTGCTGCTGAGACCGTTCGTTTTCCATATGGTAGCTGGGCATTAGAAGTATATGAGAGCCGTGATTTATATCATAAGCTTCCTTGGTATGAGTTGAATGTAGCAAGGTTAATCGGTTATCCGGTGCTGTTTTTTCTGGGCTTTTTCCTTATTACTATTTATCGATTGTATTTGATTGCTGAAAGTCGGGCTTTCCACGATGAGCTGACGAAATTACCGAATCGACGTTACTTCATGAAGTCCTATCGTCAGCAATTTGAAATTGCGAAGCGTTACGACAAGCATTACGACTTTGCGCTTATCAATATTGATTTAGACCGATTTAAACACATCAATGATACCTATGGTCATGATGCGGGTGACAAAGTACTCGTTGCATGTGCTGATAGAATCAAAAATAGTCTTCGACGTTCTGATATTGTTGCAAGAATGGGAGGGGATGAATTCTTGGTGATGATGCATAACCCTAAGTCAGAAGACAATATCCAAAATTTGCTACAAAAACTTAGGTATATTCTTTCTTCTACGCCTGTGATTTATGAAGATGAGTTGATCTATATTCGAGTAAGTATGGGATACGCAATTTTCCAACCCTCTTTGATGTCAGCGGAACAAATGATGAAAATTGCTGATGAGCGAATGTACAAGCAGAAACACTTTGGATTGTAAAAGCCTTGATAATCAAGGCTTTTGGCTTTTAGATTTGCTAATGAACTAACTTAAACTTGCTGAGCTGCGTATTCAGCTCCTGAGTATCTTTTTGATACCCCAAAACCACTTCGCTGAGTGTGTCAGCTTGTTGGCCTGTTGTTTTGGCTATCTCTGCTAATATGTCGACATCTTTGTCGACGGCTTCGCAAGCTTTAGACTGCTCTACTGTCGAGTGGGCGATAGTGTTGATGTGATTATTGACATTTTCAATGCTGGTTTCTAACAATGACACGCTATCGTCAACGCGCTTAACTGCCTCAAAAGTAATATCACTGGCATTCTTACTTTTGGCCATGTTTTCCACAGAAAATCGCGTTTTTTCAGTGATCTGATCTAATAACTTGCTGATATTTTCTGTTGCTTCTTGGCTACGTTGAGCTAAGTCTCGAACCTCAGAAGAGACAACGGCAAAACCTCTACCATGATCTCCTGCCCTCGCGGCTTCAATTGCTGCATTGAGCGCTAACAAATTTGTCTGCTCTGAAATACCATTAATCGCTTCAACAATTTGGCCAATGCTTTGTGTGTCGGATTCCAGCTCAGCCATACACTGTTCAGTCGCTTGGATTTGCTCAAGTAAGCTTTTTACGGAGACGAATGAACGCTCACTCTGCTGCTGACACTCTTGGACTTTATTATTCATTTCACTAGTGTCACTCAACGCTCTCTCCGTGGATTGAGCGATCTCAATACTTGACTGAGCAAGTTCTGTCATTGCAGTGGCGATATTGTCACATTTAGCAATGGTTGAACGGCTACTATTGTCTAACTCCTGAGTTGAGTCGACAATACTATTCAAACGCTCGGTGTTGTGAGTATTTGTATCCGTTACATTGAACAATAAGTCTTTAATATTCTTGGTTAACTGGTTGATACTGTTCGCAATAGCAGATATTTCATCACGTCCATTGTGGGTGAGCTCAACAGTAAGATCATGTTGTTCAGTCATATGGCCGAGTTTCTGTTTCATGGAGCCAACTCGATATCTCAAACTACGTACTAGCGTCGATACTAGACCCAGCAGCAATATTGAGGTGATTAGGGTGACGCCAATAAGGACATTGCGGTTGAATACCGAGTCTTTTAGTAAAGCTTCAGCATGAGCTAACATGTCTGATTGCATGTCATTCCGGAGCTGATTCAATAAGCTAATTCTCTGCGTGGCAGCAGGAAACCATTCGGTAGCCGAAGGCCCTTCTATTTGTCCGAGATTGTTTTCTTGTGCTAAAAAGCGCAGTTGAGTTTCTTCTACGTTTTTCCACGCCGAATCCTGTTGTATCTGCCTTAGTTGTTGTTGGTATATCGGTAACATCGCAATATGAGCCATTCGCAGGGCGTAGTTCCCTGATTGGATGTAATTTTTGACCCTTGAGAACAGAACTGGGGTGGCAGTTTTGCTCGCAAAGACACCATTAAGTGCTCCGCGTACTTGTCCAGCGCGCTCCTTCATTGTGACTACCGCAACAAGAGAGTCTCCTATTTGGGCGAGTTCGTTACTCTGTGTTTCTGCGATCACTATCTTGATGTTGTCGATGATGAGCTGATTGAGATTGGAATAGTAATTAAAAGGCGAAATATGAGGGGCCAGTTTGTCAACCCCCTCCCTTACTTTATTCAGTTTTGAGAGTTGTTGCTTCACATCTTGTGCAAGCGATGTGGTGAGATTGCTATTTAGCGTGTCTGTTTCAGACTGCGACAGAGCTAAGATGGCACTGTCTACCTTTACTCTTTGCTGACGCAGTTTGTTGATAATCTCTGGGTTTCCTTTGCTGCCCAGCACACCTGCGGTTAGCCCTCTTTCTACTGCCAAATTATGCGCCAAATTATCGTAATTTGTGGCCAGATTAACGAGTTGTGTATCCCTTATCGCGATTTGGGCTCGTTGTTCTAATTCCAAGACATTTTGCGTAGACAATATGATTGCAATAACCAGAGGAACTCCGGCTGCTATGCATACGACGATATATAGTGGAAATCGACGAAGTAAACTTGTCATTTTTGCCTCCAGCTTGTCTTTGATCATGTTGATATGAAGTTACTTTTTCTCTATTAATCAAAGTATAGGAGAGCCATTATGGGAACTGTTGACTATTCGCGATGACATCCGTTCTTTTTGTTGATGAAGTGATAAATATCAACAATTCGAGTGGCAGAATCTAATTTTATTTGCAATATGCAAATGCATTTTGCGAAAGGCTTGTTCAAATACTCATCAATATGCACTAAGAACAAGGAAAATACGCTAATATAAAGTTGGCACGCATCATGCTTTATACAGAGTGACCCTTATTAAGCCGAGGGTCACCTAGCCAACTGACGTTGTTAGTGAATACACATTGTTCACAAGTATATACCGCCAATCACACCATTGTGATTGGCGTTTTTTCTTTCTACAGGTCAATAAGTTGTGCTTCTTCTCCAGATTCACCTGATTCTCCACATTTGCTGTAACAACTTGGCTGTCGTGGACACACTGCACCTCGTGAACAAATCAATCTTGCTTGGGTTTGAATTCCCCTTTCTATCCAATTGATGTTGAGAATCTTGGCTATCGTTGTGAGATCTTTCTTGATGTGCTGAGGTATGACAGTACTCCCCCCTGAAGAGACACACAGCGATTTCAACTCGTCTGCAATGGCAATGGCATCACCGCCTTGCGCTGAGATGGCAGGGTTAAGATCAATACCAGCACAGAGTACACGGTTGTTACCTGCAGGATCGAAGACGTTGACAGACTCACAGCAGTAGATTCTTGGTTCATCTCCTACGTTTAGGATGGAAATTTGAGCTGAGCTCGTATCTAGTGGTTGTGATAAGCGGCGGAATACCGCCCAGTGCTGACAAGGATCGTTCACTTTACGCATGTTGCCCCATGGGAGTGGGATACCATTACCTCGATATACGGCTTTGAGTTTACCTGGGCCATAGGCATCAAAGTAATGCCAGTGCGGATAAGGAGACACTACCGTCATACGGCGCATGGCTACCGAAGGTGAAACCCCTGCTTTTTTGTGCACATCGATTTCATAGCCAGAGCGGTCTAGCAATTGGCGAAACGGAACTTTCGGACACAATAAGGCACCGGCAAAGAAACTCGACTCAAAGTCACGCCACGCTTGTAGAATATCTTGTGAGTTGAGCTCAGAATTAGAGACCTGTGCGCCACTTTGCTCCCAGTTGTTCTGGTGACCAATAGACAACACGTTACTCATGCCATCACTGCTGTGCAGGACTCGATGGCCGATATACACGGCTAAATCGTACTTCAAACGAGTAGGGTAGTCGCGCATACGTTTGTTTAAATAGATGGTTCCAGGTGCTTCCATAAAGGAAGTAATCAACTGCTTCGCACTCACACCGAGTTCGTCGATCACATCTTGTGGAGATCGATCTATCCAACGAATGTCTAGCCCCATCGATTTAGCAATATCGATTAAATCCTCTACCGACAGGTTTAAACGCTTCAAACCAACTTCTTCGGCAGCTCGTTCTAGGTCGGGGAAGTGGTTTTGGTGATTTTCTTGGTGCGCCCGAATTAAGAGATGCGCGAACTGACGCCCGGTGATACCAGTCTGTGAGAGCATTTCAGGTATCGCGATTTGTAGGATTTCATTAGAGAATAAGAAGCTTGGCTCTAAAGCCATGCCACTGATGCCTCCTCGATTCCCCTTGTTTGGTGTAATGGCTTCGAGTTCAGGCTCATCATCCAGAAACCAAGCAGGTTGTTTTTGGAAAACTTCAGCAATGACTTCCAACATATCAATACTTGGAACGCGTTTTCCCCGCTCAATCATAGATAAGTAAGATACAGAAGGAGCATACTCTGGATTAATTCGTACGCAGCGCGCGGACAAATCCTCCATCGTTAAATGGTTGTTTTTTCTTAGGTTGCGAATTTTCGTCCCTAAGAAGTGAGATTGGCGTATAAGACTTTTTGACACAGACATTTTGTAAAATTCACATTGTAAAATTTTTGTTGTGAAATTGTAGTCAATAATTCGCTAGTCTACATAATGAGCAGGCAAGGAAATTAACCATCTACTTCACAGAATTGTCTGAAACTTAAACAAAGGTTTTAAGTTTTTACTCTAGGAAGAGTGTTTAAGTGCGAGGAAACGACGATGAATATGCTAAATTTCGATAAAAATGACATCCAACAACAAGAACGCCCATTTATCGCTGAAGCAGTATTTGCCGTCGAGGCGGTATGTGCTGAGCAGCAGAGCGAGAAACAAGTTAAGGCGAAGCAGCTACTAGACCGCATGTTCCCATTAGAGAGCGGCTCACATCAAGATGTATCAAGCTACGTTATCGACTACCGCCATGTTATGGCTTACTTCAAAGACGGAACGCACAGTGGTTTGAAAAGCCCAAAACATTTCGTGGCATATACAGGTGAAAAAGAAGATCCAAAATCAATTCTATTTAAAGACGAATCTGGCAGTCACGCTGAAGTGATGTTTGGTTGTCACAAGGGTACTGGCTGTGTGGAGTTGATGGATATTGATGATATCCAACTGGAAACGAGAACAACTTTTAGCCCTGAACTTACTGGTAATGCTCCAACTGCAATGCGTCATTGGATCAGCCTAATCAAAGGCGACAAGAAAGGTAAACCAATGGCATGCAGTGAAGACAAAGAGTACACCGCGAAAAACGGCGATGATTATTTCCTAAGCTACTGCTACAGCATTGATTAAATCATCGATAGCTTAGCCGACTAACTAAGCAGCCCAAGAAAAGTAAAACCCCAAGCACGCGCTTGGGGTTTTTAGTTCTGTTGAACAAAGCGTTTTTATTTAAGCTCAGTTTTACAACGGCATCACTCGGTTTCTGCCTAACTGCTTGGCTTCGTAAAGTTGCTTGTCCGCACGTTCGACTAACGCTTCCGCACTATCACCTACATGATACTCTGCCACACCAAAAGATGCAGTGATACTTTCGATCTGCTGCCCTGAACGCTTATCTTTAACTCGAAGTTTTTCTATGACGCGTCGCAATGTATCGGCATATTGGCGTGCAATTCGTAAAGACTTGTTCGGTACGATCAATGCGAACTCTTCACCGCCAAATCGATAAGCACTAATGCCTTCTCGGCAACTTTGCTGGAGCTTTTTGGAAATGGCTTTGATAACGGTGTCACCAAATAAATGGCCATAGTTATCGTTGAAAGTTTTGAAGTGATCGATGTCCAGCATAATCAAGCTCAGTGCTTGATTGCTACTAGTAAGCATACTTAAATCGTTATCAAACGCACGGCGATTGTACAACTGACTCAGTCCATCAAACAGTGCGTCTTTTTGCACCTCTGACAGTTGTTGCTTCAAGCGTGAGATTTCTTCGCTTGCATTGCTAAGCTGGTTGTTCAAAAAACGGGTGGAATGACGAATTTCTCTTGATTCTGAAACTAATTGACGAATTACACCCATGACTTCTTCAATGCTCAAACCGTCATCTTCCACTTTTTCCAGGCGGCCAAAGCTTTTATCCACCATATCGGAGAAAGAAGAAGTGTCGGTCAACGTATCCGTCATAGAGCTTGCAACCTCACCAAGCAGAACCTCAACATTTGTTTTTAGCTCTTCTAAACTGGTTTCAGACTTACTGGCTACATAACTGTTGTATAACTGTTTGTTGGTTGCTGGTGGGCAAACTTCGTAGTTTTCAAGCACCATATCCAACTCCTGGTTTAACTCAGGAATGGTTTTGTCCACGTAGGTATACCAAAGCGCATAGTTAGCTGGAGTGGCAGCTACGTGGTTTTTTATCATCAATGGGACTGCTTTTTTTAAGTTTGCAGTCGATTTTTTAAATTCGTCACTCATTGTCGCGAAAGCACTAGCAAACTGTATTGCGCATAGGTTATCGAATTTTGCTTAACATCGCTTTAATTTTTGTCATTTTTGGTTCAAAAATTAAAAAAATAATGTGCGAAAATAAAATTATCTCTTGAATGGTCAGGTTGGTTCTATTTGTCATTGCTATTTGTATCTACATTTATGACCACCTCTTGCCAACAAACGAGTAACAGAGTGATCGAACTTCCATTTAGCTCGTAACTTTTTGAAGGCGTTCAAGTAAATCAGAGAAAAACATGAATATTGGCTTATATTGGTTTACCAACGATTTAAGATTGCACGACAATCCGCTCCTACTAAGAGCTTCTGCAGAAGTTGATTTGCTGATCTGCATATACTGCTATCCAAAGGTGTCCTCCTATCTAAAGCAATACGCACAAGAGCCGGGGTTCGGGTTTGCCAAACAACAATTTTTAGATGAGTCGCTGCATTGCCTGAATTTGTCTTTGAATGCACTTAATCAGCGTTTGCAAGTTGTTGACTTACATCCATACCAAGCGATCAAGCACGCTGCTGACAAACTTGGCGTGACGCACCTCTATGTGGATGCAATTGCTGGATCAGACGAGCAAGATGTGGTCGATAAGATTCAGGCAGAAGCGCCCCATTTGGCGATTATTCAAAGCGAAGTACGTAGCTTGTTCTCTGTTGAAGATTTACCGTTTGAGCTTGGAGCGCTTCCTGACACCTTCACCAAGTTTCGAAAAAAGGTTGAGAAACTTGCTCTAACTGAATCTGTAGAAGCAGTAACGACATTGCCTCCGCTGCCAGACGGACTCGCACTGCCGACGTTGAGTTTGACCCGTGAGATCCAGCCAAGCCTGTTTACCGGCGGTGAGCGAGCAGGGCTTGAACATTGTCGTCAGTATTTTGCTTCAACACTAGCAAGTGAATACAAACAAACGCGCAACGGTTTAGATGGCATGGATTACTCCACCAAGTTCTCTCCTTGGTTAGCTCATGGGTGTCTTTCTCCGAAAACCATTTATGCCATGTTGAAACGTTATGAAGCCGCGAATGGCGCAAATGATTCAACCTATTGGATTTACTTCGAACTGCTTTGGCGTGAATACTTTTATTGGTATGCCCGTCGATACAAGCGGCAGCTCTTCCGATTTGGTGGTATCCAAAATCAAGCACCACTCACCAGCTTTTATGCGCACCGTTTCCAACAATGGAAGAAAGGTGAAACGCCATTTCCTATCGTGAACGCGTGTATGCACCAACTTAATGAAACCGGCTATATGTCAAATCGTGGCAGGCAGTTGGTCGCCAGTTGTTTAGTGCATGAGCTTGGCCTCGATTGGCGTTATGGTGCGGCGTACTTTGAGTCGCAACTGGTTGATTACGATGTGGCATCAAACTGGGGAAACTGGCAATACTTAGCAGGCGTTGGTGCTGATCCGCGTGGTTCACGACAATTCAACCTCGAAAAGCAAACCGAAATGTACGATCCGCACATGGAGTTCATCGATAGGTGGCAAGGTCGTTGTGCTGGTGCGCATTTGGATAGTGTAGACATGGTCGATTGGCCGATTGTGATGGGCAGCAGTGACAAAGCTTCGTCACCGGAGAAACCGTAATGCAATTTGAAACCGTACGATTGATCTTGGGCGATCAACTTAACAGTGAGCACTCTTGGTTTCAGCAACCGGATGAGAAAGTGCTTTACCTGATTGCAGAGCTCAAGCAAGAGAATACATACGTCACGCACCATATTCAGAAAGTGTGTGCGTTCTTTTTTGCAATGGAACAGTTTGCGAAAGAGCGTCAGAGCGAAGGTCATCAAGTTCTGCACCTCACGTTGGATGACACACAATCCTTCGACGATCTTGAGCAAGTCTTGCAACACTACTTGAGTGAAGTTGGTGCAAGTAAGTTTGAATATCAACGCCCGGATGAATACCGTTTACTAGAGCAGTTAGCCAAACTAAAGCTTGATGGGGTCGTGACGCGTTGTGTCGATTCGGAACACTTTTTGTTGCCGTTTGAGGAAATAGAATCGCAGTGTCCTCAAGGCAAACACATCATGATGGAGCACTTCTACCGCCGGATGCGAAAGCGCTTCGACATCTTGATGCAAGACGGAAAGCCTGTAGGCGGGAAATGGAATTACGATGCCAACAACCGTAACAAGCTCAAAGCCAAAGACATTGAACAACTGCCACAACCTTTGATGTTCAGTACCGACGTGCATGGCATTGTTGAGCGGTTGGCAAAACATGGCATCAAAACCATCGGAAATCTCGAAGGGGATTTGTTGTGGCCAATTAATCGCGCGCAAAGCCTGTCTTTACTCGCGCATTTCTGCCAAGTCTGCTTGCCGTTGTTCGGCCGTTTTCAAGACGCCATGACAGGCCAGCACGATGCTAAGTGGAGCTTGTATCACAGCCGTATTTCATTCTCGCTCAACAGCAAATTGCTGCACCCGAGAGAAGTCATTGATGCTTCACTCAAGGCATTTCATTCCAACGCGGACATCGACATTTCTCAAGTCGAAGGGTTTATTCGCCAAATCTTGGGATGGCGAGAATACATCCGAGGTGTCTACTGGGCGAACATGCCTCATTACCCGAAAAAGAACGAGTTGGGCGCAGACAGAAAGCTGCCAGATTTCTTCTGGAATGGCGAAACTAAAATGGCCTGTATGCGCAATGCGATTGAGCAGTCTCTCGATTATGCCTACGCACACCACATTCAACGTTTGATGGTCACAGGTAACTTTTGTTTGCTAACCGAGATAGATCCAGACCAAGTGGATGAGTGGTATCTCGGTATCTATGTTGATGCAATTGAGTGGGTAGAAATGCCAAACACTCGTGGCATGGCATTGTTTGCGGATGGCGGCATTGTTGGCACCAAACCTTACGCAGCGAGTGGCTCTTACATCAACAAGATGAGCGACTACTGCAAGGGCTGCCATTACGATAATAAATCGCGCAGTGGAGAAGGATCGTGTCCGTTTAACAGTCTTTATTGGCGCTTTATGAACAAGCACGACAAGCGTCTCGCAACCAACCCACGAATCGGGATGATTTTCCGCTCTTGGGACAACATGGAAGAACAGCAACGCCAAGCGATACTCGATACCGCAGAGCATTACATAGAAAACGTGGAGAACTTGTGATGGAAATACTCATCGTCGGTGGTAACGGTGGAATTGGTTTGGCGATGGTACAAGAAGCCGCAGTTCGGTTCCCTCAAGCTCGCGTGCATGCCACTTATCGTAAGCAGCAACCAGATTGGCAACACCCAAATGTCGTTTGGCATCAAGTGGATGTATCGCAAGAAGGGGAGGTAAAAGCGTTCAGTGAGCAGATTGAACACGTCGATTGGTTGGTGAACTGCGTTGGTATGTTGCACACCCAAGAGAAAGGCCCTGAGAAGAACCTTAGCTCGCTAGACGCTGACTTTTTTCAGCAAACCATTACGGTTAATACTTTGCCAAGTTTACTGTTGGCGAAATACTTCACGCCCAAGTTAAAGCGCAGTACTGCACCTAAGTTTGCGACCATTTCGGCCAAAGTTGGCAGCATTAGCGATAATCAGTTAGGTGGTTGGTACAGCTATCGTGCATCGAAAGCCGCATTAAACATGTTCCTTAAAACCATGTCGATCGAATGGCAAAGAATGGTCAAACATGGCACGGTGCTGTCACTTCACCCAGGTACTACGGACACCGCTTTGTCGGCACCTTTTCAAACCAATGTGCCAGAAGGAAAGTTGTTCACGCCAGAGCGAGTTGCTAAGGATCTATTAGGCTTGATAGAAAAAGCGACCCCGCAAGATAGCGGGGCGTTTTGGGCTTATGATGGGACGTTATTGCCTTGGTAAGAGAACGCGTACAAACGTTAATACAAAGGAAATAGCGCTCTTCAGAGAGGGTCGGAGTGACCTACGTTTTCGTTGATTTATTTCTTCGGCAACGCTCAGAACAATAAACGATTTCCTCCCAATTTCGCGCCCACTTCTTTCTCCAAGAAAATGGGCGCTGACAGACCGGACAGACTTTCATGGGAAGGTTGGATTTAAAACCTTTCATCGCGCTGAATGTTCACTCCTAATTTGGTTAAAACAGTGACCTAGTTACTTATCAAATAGGTACAGGTAATCGCCGTAGCCTAAACTTGCCATCTTGTTCACTGGTACAAACTCCATTGCGGCTGAGTTCATGCAGTAGCGTAATCCCGTTGGCTTAGGGCCATCTTTAAATACATGACCAATATGCGAATCACCAAACTTACTGCGGATTTCTGTGCGCGGATAAACCAGTTTGAAGTCGGTTTTCTCTACGATGTAGCCTGGGTTAATTGGTCTGGTAAAGCTTGGCCAACCTGTGCCAGATTTGTACTTATCCGTTGATGAGAACAAAGGCTCACCAGTGACGATATCAACGTAAATACCCGCTTCTTTGTTGTCCCAATACTTGTTGTTAAAAGGACGCTCTGTACCTTCTTCTTGTGTCACGTAGTATTGAAGCTCAGTCAATTTAGCTTTGATTTCTTTGTCTGAAGGTTTCTCG
This sequence comes from Vibrio sp. D401a, assembly GCF_030248515.1. NCBI lineage: Bacteria > Pseudomonadati > Pseudomonadota > Gammaproteobacteria > Vibrionales > Vibrionaceae > Vibrio > Vibrio sp. D401a. The sequence continues at coordinate 18,471 of NZ_JAHGAI010000046.1, forward strand.
TATACCTTCACTTTCGTTACCAACTCTTTTTCGTTGATAAGTTCACGGAGTGTTTTTGGGTTGTCTTTACGATCTTCACCAAACACTTCGTCGAGGTACTTATCGCGACCTGATGCGTAGCGGTAGTATTTGTACTTCAGGCTACTCTTCTTGTAGTAATCCTGATGGTACGACTCCGCAGGGTAGAACTTTTCAAACTCGATCAGTTCTGTTTTCAACGGTTTTGGATAGATCATCGCCTTGTCGATTTCCATCATAAACTGCTTAGCAATCTGTTTTTGCTCGGCGTTATGATAGAAGATCGCTGGGCGGTATTGGGGACCACGGTCGACGAATGAGCCTTTGTCGTCAGTTGGGTCGATATGGCGGAAGAAGTAATCCAATACTTGCTCGTAGCTCACAACAGCAGGATCGTACTTCACCTCAATCACTTCAATATGGCCAGACTTGCCAGAAGAGACTTGTCGGTAAGTTGGGTTTTCTAAATCACCACCCGAATAACCAGAAACCACGTCTAACACACCCGGTAATTGCTCTAAATCCGATTCGGTACACCAGAAACAACCACCTGCTAATGTTGCGATGTCAGCTTTTTCTGATGCATTCATCTTATCCATGGTATCGGCAGTACCTGTTTTACTTAGCAAGATGAACAGTACAGGCAGTGTGAATGAGAATCCCACCAACAACTTAGATACTTTCTTCATAACTTCCTCAAACGTCATTTTCTCAATGAATGTTACGTAAGAAGACAGAAGTAAGAGCGAAAAAATTACAGTGATTACGAAAAATTCTTTGCCCTTTCTCACAACAGGGCTACAGTAACGGCACGAAACAAGCGCTCATTGGTAGAAGGTTTCCGATGAGGCAAAAGCAATAATGAGGGAAACCATGCAAGCAGAAGTAAAATGGGTCGAAGACTTTAAATTCCTCGGTCAGTCTCAATCTGGTCACTCAATCGTGATGGATGGCAATGGCGGTGCAACGGCACCAAGCCCAATGGAAATGGTGTTGATGGCTGCTGGTGGTTGTAGCTCTGTGGACGTTGTTGATGGTCTAAAATCAGCGGGCCAGAAAGTGGCTTCTGTCAACGCAAAACTCACCACAGAACGACGTGAAACCGCGCCACGTATCTTTACTCAGGTGAACATTCACTTTGAAGTCTCTGGTGAAGCGCTAGACCCAGAAATCGTAGCTAAAGTGGCTGCGGACTCATTAGAAAAATACTGCTCAGTATGTCTAATGTTGGGCGAAGGCGTTGAGATGACTCACAGCTGGGAAATCGTATAACCCCGACGTGACACAACAACAAAATAGGAAAGAGAAAAGCCCGTGCTTTTCTCTTTTTTTATTCCCCTTTTACGCTAATCTGGCTTGGTCAAAAGTTGTAGGAATGAACCAGTGACCGAACTAGAAAAAATGATGTCTGGCCAAGTGTTTGATGGTGCAGATAAAGAAATCGATGCGATCCGCACTCACGCAACTCATGCGTTAATGGCGTTTAATAACAATACCGATGAATCTCAACGCGATGCGTTGCAAAAGAATCTATTTGGTAAAGTTGGGCGAAGCATCGTCCAAGCTCCGCTGCATTGTGAATTTGGTAAGACGATTGAAATCGGTGAAGAGACCTTCATCAATATGAATGTCGTGATGTTGGATGGCGCTAAAATCACCATTGGTAACCACGTTCTTATCGGCCCTAGCGTTCAGTTCTACACTGCTTCGCATTCTCTCGATTATCGCAGCCGACTCAAGTGGGAAACCTTTTGTAAGCCAATCACAGTTGAAGATAGCGTCTGGATTGGTGGCAATTCGGTCATCAACCAAGGCGTGACCATTGGTGCTCGCTCTGTGATTGCTGCTAACTCAGTGGTAAACAGCGATGTACCACCGGATTGTTTATATGGCGGTACGCCAGCTAAATTGATTCGTCGCCTAAACGAGGACGAGTAAGCACACATACCCAAGGCGCTTATTCTCATAATCAATAAGCGCTTATTTACATATTATTCAAATTAATTTATAAATTTCATGTATTTATTTTTGCTGTCTATGAAATTCATAAGAAGAATGTATGAAATTGAATGTTGTAATGGCTTGCCTGCTGATGGCTGTTGTTTCAGTTGCTACTGTTTTTTATCTCCAACCTCTTATTGATGGAAAACTCATCACCCCAAAATGTTCAGAAGAGGAAACCGTTACAACTTGGTTGAACTTCTATTTTGACGAACGAACACTTGACTACCTTTACGTAGAAGAAATAGAAGCGTACGTAGATCGCAGCATCCAATTTTCTAACAAAACACTACAAAACTCTTGTATCCCAATGGAGCGAAAGAAAGCGTCTATTGAGTTTGTAGATTTGTCTGGCTACACCATCTTAGACTTTTCAACGGCCAACTATGCGCTAGAACAAGTACTGGGTGAGTACATTATGGCTTCCTACGAAGAATCTCCTGATCAGTTTTATATTTTGGTAACCCCTCCACTCGTGACCAATGAGTCGGGTGAAGAAGGAATGGTTACGCTTGGTAGTGCCTGGGTGGATATCAAGCCCCAGTTTGTCGTCATGGATCTTCGATTCTCGGATAACGTTTTGGAACACGAGTTAGGCCACTTAGCTTGGGCACAACACGATATCAAAACATTTGATAGACAAGAGAAAGAAGAACTCTTCCCAGTTAGGGAAAGCATTGCCATGTGGGATCTTCCCAAACTTAAGAGTTATGCCTATGGCGCGCTTTGTGGTGATGCCGGGAGCGTTATGAGCTACGAGGAAAAAGTATTACCTATTTACTCCAGTCCAAATATTACCTACCAAGGGGAGGTATGTGGCAATCGAAAAAGCGCAGATAATGCAAGGTTGTTGACGGAGTATGCTCGAGTATTACGAGACAAGGTTGATGCAAGACCTTGGTGAAGAGGGTGTCAAAAACTTAAGGAGATTAAGATGTCTAATAAGACAGAAGTTCTAATGTGTCCTTCATGTGGTGTGGAAACGCATCATGTCGTGGTGTTAGTCAGAAAGAAAAGCGCGTTTGAGGGAGATAAGAATCGCAGTAAAAAGGAGTTCATCACAGGCTTTCTAAAAAGTACCGTTTTTGGTGCTTTTCTCGCTTCCATGGATGATTTTTCTCGTCACTTGATTTGCGAGAACTGCGGTCATAAAACCATACAAGATTAACTCATGACCATGATGCAAGACGGTGAGCATAACTGTGCGTTTTGATTCGCTGACTATTCAAACCAGACCTTTATCGAGTTAGTGTTTTTGCTCTCAAGGTCTTCAATCGTCTGTAACTTAGTTTGGAAGGGATAAGAGTCAACTACTAAGTTGCTGCTATTATTGATAAATAAGTCAAGTTTGTCGGCAAGAGTAGGGAAGGTAAGTAACGTTAAATCCCTTCAAATTCTAAGATTTCATGAGATAGATAACGCTTAACCAACAGTCTGCAGTGCGTCTCATTATGATTAAATGTGATTGGTATCACATAAAATTGAAATTTATAAAAAAATATTTTTTGAATAGAAATTCACAAATATGCAGCCCATCTGTGCTGCTATTAAATTGTCACGCCCTTAATTATTCATCGTATGAATGTTTGATTAAATTTTATCGACATTTATGTGTGATTTTCTATTCAAACCACTCTGGCATCAATTCAATATATTAGAAGGTTCGAATTTGATCTTATTTCCATCTTTTGTTTTAAATGCGAAATTCATTATTAGCAACGGATGGTTTTGATGATGTCTTTAATTTGTATTTTCCAGTTATAAGGCTTAATAGCTAACCTACCTAAATGACATAACAAGGATTGTTATAACAGAATGATGTTCTCATAACTGAGATTTCTAAAGTGTCGTGTATTTTACCATCTCTGTTTTTTATAACTCAATATTATTCAAGTTGTTGATTGTTATGGTTCTTTGTTTTTCTTTCTGGTGACGGTATCGATTGCTTTATATGAGCTATACAATTTAAAAAGAATAATGGTTTTATTGTAATAGCAGTGATTTTTTACTCGATATAACTGTAAATAACGCGAATCGCTAAAATCAAATCTATCAAAAATAGAATAAGGATTTAACCATAAGAAAACTCTTATGGTTGATAGGTTTATTGGTCTAATTCTTATTTGGAATGCTATGCCAATAATCTGTTTGTCTTTAAGTTTATTCTAATGAACTTAATTTTCATGGAAGTTTTATAACATGCAGCACACAACTAAGTGGACGATGACCCCACTTGCTATGTTGTTAAGTACGCTATTTTCAATGCCGTCACTTGCAGAGGAAGCCAGCGTAGACGATAGCAGTGGGATTGAATCTACACAAAATGAAGGAGAGTCATCCTGCGTTGTTTGTAATCTGAGTGGGTCCGTTTACCTCTCTTACGATACAAACATCTATGACAAGGACGATCACCGTTCTGTCCGCAATTTCTCATGGGGTGGTAGTTTGGTCTATGCCTTATCTGACGATACCAAAGCTTACTTATCCGCTGGTGGCTATCGTGCACTTGAAGATGAAGTGGGTACTTACGCCACTGATACCGTTTTAGGGATGAGATATTCAAACCTATATGAATTTGATGAGACGGGAAGTATTGGTGCTTCTGGTCAATTTACGATTCCAACTTCAGAATCTTCGCGGAAGGATGAACTTCAAACCGCATTCCGTATAGCGATCCCGGTCTCTTTTTCTCTGTGGAGCGTCGACTTCTCTATCTCACCACGAGTTAAAAAGAACTTTCATAAATACAAAACGATGGGCGGGCGTTCGCTGACAGAGTGGACTTACTCACTGTTTTCGGTCGCTGAAAAGTCTTGGGACTCGTTTGCGCTAGGCATTACAGCTTTAGGCGGGAACACCATCAGTTATCAAGGAACTCGACGAAGCAGTTGGCACTATGAAGGTGCTCTATACGGAACCTACCAATTCGATGAAAACTGGTCACTACTGTTGGCAGCGTCTTCTACTGGCTTCTACCAAGATGCAGAACGAGGGACGCTTGGCAATATCGACTTGCTCGACCAAGAAAGAGCTTCGTACATCGCGACAGTGAATTACTCCTTCTAGGAAAATAAATAAAATTAAGGATATCAGAATAATGTTTAAGAAGTTGACACTGGTGTCAGCAATTACGGCAGCACTTGCAGGCTGTGGTGCAGACGATCAGGCTTATGATTATGTTGAAAGAGATGCAAAAGAGGTTGCGGTTAAAGACTTGAAGGACGGTCGATGGTTCTATGTGCCTACTACAGGTGCAGCGCCTCGGTTTGCGTTAAATCAGTTCCCTTTTCTTCAAGGTTCACCGCGCTATGTTGAGCTGTGTTTCACAAAAGAAGGCTTGGAAGTTCGCAGCTATGACAAAAACTACCCAGATGCTCATCTAACAAAAGATGAGAATAACTATTGTGGTGAAGAGAAATTCGTCGCAGATGATGATGATGTTAACTTTGCGCAGGTGTTAACCATTCCAGGTGACTTTGCTGCTTATCGTTGTCAGGAAGATTCTTACGGTGATTGTACTAACAAAGAAGAAACGAATGATGATGCTAGCTTAAACTACAAGCAGAAAACCCACTTTACGCCAAAGCCTGAAGATCTAGAGATTTCAGAGTTCAACATGGAAGATCTATACGGCGTTACCGATGGCATCTCTGAACAAGGTACACCAAGACTAATCTCATGGGATTTTGATCCTAAAAACGGTGTGCTCAACTTTGAGTTGGAGCGTACGTTCCGTATTGACCTGGATAAAATCTCCCAGTACATCAACTTTGCTACTAAAGCGAGCCTAGAGGAAGCACTGGTTGACGGAGCGTTTAAATCTCGCTTCTATTACTCGCTAGTTCATGAGAGTGAGGTTGCTACAGAGGGTTACCAACCTATCTTGTACCCTGTAGGTGATGAGAATGATATTGGCTTTTTCACTACGTCGACTAAGCAGTTAAATCCAGTAACCAACAAGTATGATCGTGATGTCGTTTACCTAAATCGATTCAACCCAGATCAAGACTCGATCAAGTACTATTTGACCGATAACTTTTTCGAAGAGAAAAACAAACTATTTTTGGATGCGACACTTCAATCAATAGACAAGATGAACAAAGCGCTGAATGTGTTTGGTGCTGACGCAGGAAAACCAGAAATAGAGATTGTTAATAAAACAAAACCTGAAGGAGTTCATCCTGGTGACTTACGCTACAACGTTATCAATCTGATTGATGAGCCTTTAGCAAATGGTTTGTTAGGTTATGGTCCTTCAGTTTCTAATCCGATGACGGGTGAAATCATTAAGGCGCACGTAAACCAATACGCTGGTGTTGCTCGAACTGGTGTACCTTTCTACTGGGATAACTTAGCGCGCTTCTATAACCGCAACCAACTTAATCTGGATGGCTTAGCTCCACTGCCAACTGAAGATCAAGGCGTAACAACTGAAGTAACAAAAAGAATTGAAGCGCTTTCGACCATGGCAGCGATGGCTAAGCTGAAAGCCAATGAAAATATCAATGTGCCTTTGGTATCTAAAGACGAAGTGGTAGCGGCATCTGCAACAACTAAGAACCCAACACAACTTCTGGAAAGCTTTGATGACAACATGGATTTTGAAGATGTTGTTAAGGCTGAGGAGAATCGCTTATCTTTCTGGGCTGAAAACAATGTTTATCCAATTGAAGCGTCTTGGGTCTCTTCTACCAACAAGGCTATGTTGGATAACCTGAAGCTGGATGATGAACGCTACTTTGATATCAAACGCGACGATGCAGGTAACGAAGTTTCTCGTGATCTGAAACGATGGAAGTACCTGCCAAAAGATTTGCAAGTCGAAGCTGCCAATGCAATTACCGTAGCGACCTACAGTAACACGCTAGTGCATGAACTTGGGCACAACATGGGTTTGCGTCATAACTTCAAAGGGTCAAATGACAAGGCGAATTACTACACGCTAGAGCAGGCGCATCAACTGGGCTTAAACAATATTCCGGCGTATAGCTCAACCATGGACTACGCGCCAAGCATGTTGGATGAAACACCAACATGGGGTCTATATGATATCGCGGCGTTTAAGTTTGCGTACGGTCGAAAGGTTGAGACTATTCAAGATTCTTCAGGTGCGGCTCCTGCACCAGTTGTGAAGCCTGCAGACAACGCAACAGATGAAGAGAAAGCTGCCTACAATCGCTACCTAGCAGACAAGCAAGCATACGAAGATAGCTTTGCGTACAAGTTTGGCAGCAATGCATCAAATGAATCTTTGATGGTTTGTTCGGAAGTGAAACAACTGTCAGGAGATCAGGCTGGCAAGTCGCTATATAACTGTGATTTTAGTCGCTTTGATACTGCTGCGCTTTCAGATAATGCAGTACAGAGTGAGAAAACTCGTTATGGCGTACTGTACTATCTAGATAAGGTTAACGAAATCGAACGTAAATCTTACGACTTCTGTACTGATGGTAACGTGTCATTAAACAGTGACTGTAACCGTTTTGATGAAGGTACGAATCTAGAAGAAATTGTTTCTTATGAATGGCAGAACTACATCGATAGCTATGACCGTCGCAATCTAGCGTTGTACGGAACAAATGGCCTTTATTCTGCAGATTATCCGAGCTACCTAGTTCGTCGCTATATGGAGATGAGCTCAATTCGTGACAAGATGGAAGATCTTGAGCGTATTGACAATCTGTACACCAACCTAGGTTATGCCGCTAACACGGATAAACCAGGTGATTTCTTACTACGTATAGCATCAAACCCACAATACTGTAGCGAAGGCAAAGCAGACAATTCATGGTTCTGTGACTATACATACGGCGCGAAAAAATCAGCGGCATTCTTCTTGGATGTATTACGCACTCCTGAACACCAGTGCGTGATTGAGAACGAAGCTGGTAGTCAAAAAGTTATTTCGTTTGGTCAATTGTTAGATAACAATTCGCACCTAATTCCGGCTGATTATGATCTGCAAAGCGCGTCTTGTTTTGATGAGTTATCTGCAAGATTTTTTGCAGACGCAGAAGCTGGTTATGCAGCAGTAGCTGAAACGAAAAATGGTCGCTTCCTAAACTCAATTGGTAGTTTTGACCCTGATTACCCATGGTCAAACGCTGTCTCTGTATTGGGTAATTGGCCTGACAAAGCACTTGCGAGTTACTTCCTTGCTCGTCGCTTCTCTAACCGTTACACCGATGAGGTTAGCTTTGCATCATTGCTTGATATCCCAGGAGTACAAGCTGAGTACGAAGACATCATGAACAACATTGTAGCTGGTGATGCGTTGAATACTCCAATTGAATTGGTGGACAAAAATGGTAACGCATACACTCAACTGAATGGTGTTAAAGTCAATCTTCATCTTACCGAGCAGATGGAATCGTTACCGCCAATGCCGAGAGGTATTGCAGGCTTCTTAGGCATTGATAGCCGTAGTCGTGAGCGTATTGGAGACGTGCTCCTAAATATGGGTGTGCGTCAAATGCAATCTAATGACTACAAAGTGAAGTCTCGTGGTAAAGCTCAATTTGACACCTTTACCAAGCAGCAAGATCGCTACGGGATCATTGCTGGTGATAAAGTTGAATTTGTAATTGACGGGAAGAAGTTTGTTGCGACCAAAGCAAACAAACTGGCTTACGATTATGCGAACCAGTTAGTAACATCAGAAGGTTACGATCTAAAAACTTACCTTGATAACTACGATGCGAGTCAGTTGAGTAGTATTGCTACAAGCATTGATACTGCTTGGGGAACGTTCCGAACCGATATTAAGTCTGCTTATCATGATGCGGTATTGCTTCTAGACGCCCCTATGGTCAATGCCATGAAAGCGACCATTGACAAGGATATTGCTGCTAATGTTGGTCAAATTAACGAATCATTCGCCAACTTTGTAGCGACGAATATGGCATCAGGTGATTTGGTGTACGATGAAGCCGCATCGACGATGAGCTTTAAAGGTGGTAAAGCGCACGATGAAGCTAAAGTTTATGCCGCGTATTCGGATGCGATGATCCTTATCTTCAACGACTACACAAGTAGCATGATGTTTGCGGTAGATAATGTTTACGCAGGCTACGCTAGCGCATCAGATTCAGATAAAGAGTTATGGATTAAAGACCTAACCCTTATTCAAGCTTACCTAAATGGCGACATCGGCTCGGTGGCAGGTGAGTACTACGAAAAATTAGATCGTTTGCCATCTGCGAGTGATTTTGAGTAATTTGAAAAAATGTAGCTAAATCGAAGGCCTGCGTCATAGCAGGCCTTTCTATTTGCCATGTGGTGCTTTTAGGCTTAAAACTTGAACGCCAAGCGCAGATAATATCTTGCAGAAATGTCAGAATTTCACTACTCAAATGCATGCATAAGTTAAAGATGACCTAACCGCGTTGGAAGAAGGGAATGAAAACACCGCTAGATATTATGTTCGAGATGCTTCTTAGCCCGAGGGTTAACATTTTGGTCTGGATAAGTTTGTTGGTGATGGCCGGTTATGGGCATTTTAATCAGACTAACTGGTTCAAGAGCTATCTGGTTTACCTACAAATTTACTTCTTGATGCAAGCACCAATTCTAGTTCCTCTGTTTATTGATGGTGTTGTAAAAAAGGTTTTGCCGTTTGTAAGGGGAGGCTCAGAAGCTTTACCTTGGCTACTTTTCATTACGTACCCAACAGGCATTATTGCGATGCTAGCCTGGAGCCTATACTTAGTAGTCAAAAAATAACGCTAACTTCAGTTCACGATGTTCACCCATTTCCCCGAGAGTAAATCAATCTATCAGCGAGCCCTAGAGAAAGGGCTCTTTTTATTCAAGAATGGAAGATCACTTGTTCCTCTTCGTTCATTACAAGCGTCGCTTTGTTTTGCTCTATAAGCTGAGCGGCATAAGAAGGCGTCACGGCTTGCATATCGCCTTTTGCTTTTAGCGTCAGTGATTCCCACGCTTGGTCACGATATTTACCCGCTTGGGTATATTGAATCAGTACTTTCATAGCTTCACACTCCGGTGTGGTTAACGTGCTACTTAAGTTAGCGCTCTAGTGATGGTTACGCACTTGTTAAAAATGAAACATTAGATTAACTAAATATGATTGCGTTAAACGAGATCAAGTACCAGCACCTATTAGTAGCGATCCCAGTACGGTGTATCAGTGCCAAGCTTTTCGCTGATGAAGTCGATGAACACACGTACTTTCAATGGCATGTGCTTACGCTCTGGAAACACCGCATAGATGGCATGCTCAGGAAGAGAGAACTCTTCCATAAGTGGTTTTAAGTTGCCTGCTGCAAAGTCTTTGGCTGCAATAAAGGTCGGTAACTGCGCAATACCTGAGCCTCTTAATAGCAATTGGCGAATCGCTTCACTGTTGTTGACCACAAAGTTACCCTTCGGCAGAACTTTGTATTCGTTACCGCTGTTGATGAACATCCACTCGACACCGCCTCGGAAATACGAATAACGCAAACAGTTGTGTGTGACCAAATCGCTTGGTTTGGTTGGCACGCCAAATTCTTTTAGGTATTCGGGAGAAGCGCACAGTACGCTTTTACACGGAGCAAGGCGCTTAGCGACAAGGTTAGAAGTCGCAAGTTCACCAATGCGAATCCCCAAATCAAATCCTTGTTCGACCAAATCCACCATGGCGTCTTCAAGTTGTAAATCGACTTCAATTTTCGGGTACCGTGCAAGAAATTCGCTGATAAGTGGTGCAACGTGCAACACGCCGAAAGACATCGGTGCAGTGATTTTGAGCCGACCTTGGGGTGAGCCTTGCAACTCAGAAACGGCATCCACACCTTGCTGAGCAAGGTTCACTGCTTGTGAAGCGTACTCGAAGTATCGACGTCCTGCTTCGGTTAAGCTGAGCTTTCTTGTAGTGCGATTAAGCAAGCGAATACCGAGGTCATCTTCGAGTTGATTAATGCGTTTGCTGATCGCCGATTTGGTGAGGTTCAACTGCTTGGCTGCAAGGGAAAAGCTGCCGCATTCTACGACGGCGACAAATACTGGCAGTGACGCAATGGCATTCACGGTGTGCTCCTAGGTTATTGGGGTTATCTATTATTAGTCATATTGTTGAGAAAAACGATACAATCATTTTCCAATTATAGAGATTATCTTAAAGAAGAAAACAATTAGACTATGTGGCAGAAAACGACCTGGATATTGGAAAGAAGAAAATGAAATACGATTGGATCTTGTTTGATGCTGACGAAACCTTGTTTCACTTTGATGCCTTCAAAGGTTTGCAGCTGATGTTTTCTCGCAAAGGCGTAGACTTCACCGAGCAAGATTTTGCCCACTACCAAACGGTCAACAAGCCACTTTGGGTAGATTACCAAGATGGTAAAGTGACAGCAGATGAGCTCAAGCACAAACGCTTTACTGAGTGGGCAGAAAAGCTCAATACCACAACGGCGGATCTCAACACAGCATTCTTAGAAGCGATGGCAGACATCTGTACTTTGTTGCCGGGTGCGAAAGAACTGATGGAAGCGCTGCAAGGTAAAGCCAAAATGGGCATCATCACCAATGGCTTTACCGAGCTGCAAGCGATTCGTCTAGAACGCACAGGTATGAGCGATTACTTCGAGCACGTGGTGATTTCTGAACAAGTCGGTATTGCCAAGCCGGATCTAGGCATTTTTGAGTACGCGATGACGCAAATGGGCAACCCATGTAAGACGCGCGTATTGATGGTGGGCGATAACCTGCACTCTGATATCTTGGGCGGCAACAACTTCGGTATTGAAACGTGTTGGTTGAACACCACAGGTGCGAGTGTGGATGAGCGTATTGCACCAAGTTACACGGTGGAATCATTGAACGAGCTTAAGAACATCCTCATCGCTTAAGCTTAAGTAAACAAATAAACGAAAAAAGCGCTGATTTCTCAGCGCTTTTTGTTTTTATCGATGCTGTTTTGTATTCATCGGTCTTGCTTATTATCTAGCGTTGTTTTCCGCCAATTCACGTTGGGCTTGTTGTTCTTTCTCGCCAAGTTTGAAGTAAATCTTACCGACGATGACTTCTGAAATCAGGATAGTAAACACCACCGCAAAGAAGGCGACGACACCGTTCCAAGGACCACTAAAGTCAACCTTGTCACCAAACAGAATGTTAATGGCTTCTAGCATCACGAACTTCGAACCGACCAAGATAACGTAAGTCGAGATACCACGGTAAATCTTAGGTGCCGTACCCGGCTTCGATTTAAAGTACTCTGCGATTTTGTGTTCCGCTTTGATAGACAACTTCAAGAGCAACTGAAGTAGCAATGCCGCGGCGAAAGAAATCGTAAATGAATCAATAGTTACGAAATCCCAATATTCGTCATAGAAGTTCAGTACCGTAAGGTCTACCAATACCGCCAAGGTATAACCAACAAACAGACGTTGTGGAGTGTTGAAACCGTAGACTTTATCCGATGCGCTCATAAGAACCCTCAATCAATAATGAACAAGTTTGCAAAGCCATGCCTTGCGTCGATGGGTTAACTATATGAGTTCCTCGAACTGAAAACTTGCCATTTCGCGCCATCGTAATCATTGCGATGAATGATTGTTTTGATGGGATATATTGAATGCCAATAAGCGCGTTGAATTTGAAAACCGTCTACAAACTGACACGCAAACAGCGTTAGAATGGCTTCTAATCCAATAACTAATTTCGAAGAATCAAGCAGTAAGGACTCTCATGGCAGACATCAAGCAGCTCGATAGCAAAGTGGTGTATCAAAACAAATGGATGACGGTACGTGAAGATAAGATCCAACGTCCTAGCGGGGCCGAAGGCATTTACGGTGTGGTCGACAAGCCAGACTGTGCAGCGATTCTGGCTATCGATAACGGCGTGATTCACTTAGTACAGCAGTTTCGTTACACCGTAGGGCAACGTTGTTGGGAAATCCCACAAGGTGCTTGGGAATCAAATCCAGATGCTGATCATCTTGATTTAGCAAAAGGTGAGCTTCGAGAAGAGACGGGTATGCAGGCCAATAAGATGGAGTACGTTGGTGCGCAGTTCATCGCTTATGGATTCTTAAACCAGACTTGCCATGTTTATTTCGCTAGTGAGCTGTCTGAAGTGGGCAATCAGCTAGACAGTGAAGAAGAAGACTTGATCACTCGCTCGTTCTCAGTTGAAGCGTTCGAGCAAATGATGATAGATGGTGAAATCAAAGACTGCGTCACCATCGCAGCATATGGGTTAGCTAAACTAAAAGGTTTAGTGTAAGAAGGAGCCGTTTGCTGAATACACCGTTATCTTAAATGCTGCTGATTTAGGTTCTACTTTGATAAAGCTACCAAATCATCATTGCAAGGTTAATGAAAAGGGACGGTAAACCTGCGATAAAAAAGATAAATCCAAGCTGATAGTTTTTGTTTAAGTCTGTCGTTAAATGCTGTTTATCGACCATTGAATGTACTTTATCAGTGAACTCATCATCGAATTCCGAATGGCGGGAGTACATGCCTCCTTCCCAAGTAAACTTCGCTAGTGCCCAAATAACTACAAGGACGAAGAATAGAAAATCACTTAAATGGGTGGATTGAAATTGAGGTATGTAGTGAGATAGCCCAAAAACAACTGCAACAGCGATGATGTTAATCAGCGCCACAATTTGCAAAAGTCTAAACAAACTGAATCCTTGCTAGCATTGTCTAAGTAGACCAATACATTGACATAATTTATAAAAGCTGTCGATTTACATTCTAGTTAAGAGGGTACAAGTCATCAGAAAGTGGATCGAAACGATGAGCTTGAACTTTGCGATGGTGGCTTTATAGTATTCCATTCACAAACCTTTTGGCGGAGCAGTAGCGTGAAATTATTGGCAGATAAAACTGGTGAACAATTTTTGCAAATTTTAGATGAGCAAGGTGACACGTTAACGGTGCAATTCATCTCCAATGAAGGTGAGCCAAAAGGGCAGCCATTCAAAGATTCTCTCAAAGGGTTGATGTTGGCGGGTTGGTCTCATCGAACAACCTCGACTGCGATTGGCATCTCTCGATTCAAAAAGGGCTATCTTGAAGATGCGCACGTGAGTTTTGCGTTGCATCGTCTCTATCCTTTGGGACGCAAAGTAAAGCTGCCAAGTGGAGAAATCGTTCAAATCGCAAGTTATGCCAATACTCACGTTGATGGTTATTATATGTTTGTGCGTCGTGAAGGGGAGCAAGAATTGGTGCGTATGAAGATGTCACCAGATTGGCTGCTAATGCCGTCAGAAAAGCTACTTGCTCTACCTTATTATCCTCGCCCTCGAACTCAAAAAGAGCTAGATGTGATTGATGAATTCGATAGCTGGGCTGGTGGCTTTTAATCGTTAGCTTATCGATAATCAAACCCAAATCGCGCTAAGTAGTGCCACACTTTCTTCAAATCTTGCTCGTCAAACGCTTTTGCTTTTACCGCTTCACCAATAATGCGTGGTGTTAGCATGCCATTTTCTGCAACCAGATTTGCGATGTCTAAAATGGTTTGTCCTCGGTAGTCTGGATAAAGATTGATGTCTTCTATTGAGACACAAAAGCCACTGTGCCAACGAATTTCAACTGGTAACTCGCGAGCGTAATCTTCTACCTCTGTGCCTTTAAATGAAGGATCGAGCACCAAGGCTCGAATATCTTCCTCCAAGCGCAAATCGCCGTGGATTTGAGTTTCGATATAGGCATCCAATCTGTCTGGCGCTTGTGCGTTTAACTCATCCAACAAGGGTTGAACACGTTCAATGGTGGCGAAGTGCTCTGGCTCGAAGAAGCTATCTGGATAACAAAATGTCGCTCGCTTAGTGATCTCTGGTTTCAATAAGAAGTAGCTCGCCCCAAATCTTGGTGAAGCGCCAACTTCTGAACCTGAGAAGTTTAACGCGCCATACTTTGGGCGTTGATTTGGTTGGCTATTGTCGTACACACCATCAAACACGCGTTGCTCCCAACGCCAACGCTCTCCGCCTTTATAAGCTGTTAATCCGCCATTGCTTGTACCGGTTTCAAACTGAGATTTGAGCTTTCCGTCTTGCGCAATTGCTTTGAGAAGAGGTATGCCTTGAGAGGTCAAACGATCGGGATGGAAGTTAATTGTGACCGAAAATGGATGTGATTGAGGTGCTCCAACAGATTTCGAGCGAATGATTTCAAGAGCGCGTTGAGTTAAAGGCTGTTCGAGCATGACGTTGACCTCAGAGTTTTCTTTCAACTTATCGAGTTCGAACGACGAATACAATCTCTGGCTTATGAATGGGAATAAGGCAATTAGAACCTCTCGACTACAGAGAGGTTCTATGAGTTTCGTTAGCTTAGAAAGGATGGTTTGACAATTGATTCGTACTTTCTAGCATTTTTTCTGCCACGTAGTGGTGTGTTGCTGTGGTCGGGTGTGTTACGTCCCAGAACACAAACTTATCAGAGCCAGAAGACGCACACTCAGAACGCAATGCATGATGGTATAGGTAATCCACCGATGAAGAGCGGTTGATGTCTTGGCAAGCTTGGCTCGCATTAACGAAGCCGTGTTGCTCTGGGTTCGCTGTTAAGCTTTCAAACAGGGCATGGGTATCATACAGAGTGATGTTGTAGCCTTGCGCTGTGTAGTACGCCGCTTGCGCTTTGATGAACTCGTTCATTTCCACGATCTTCGCACGGATCTTGTCGATTTCTTCTTGAGTTGAGTACGTAAACTGTGGCGCACGAGTGGCGTCTGGTAGTGTCATCAACAATAAGTTCTTCGCACCAGCATCGGTCAGTTTGATTAAGGCTTCCGCGTAGTCTGATTTCACTTCTGGTACGCTGCGGTTGTAGTTCATGAAGTCATTCAAACCAAACTCAAGCGTAAACAGGGTATTGGCTGGCTTGTAGTTTTTTGCCAGTTTCGCATACGCCAAATAAGAGGAAACCTGCTCACCCACACCAGTCAGTGCGATGTATTGGTTTTCACCAGCAGCACCACCAACCGCCCAGTTGTATAGCGGTAAGTTCTTCGCTTTAGCAATGTATTCCGTCCACACGAAACCGTTTGAGAAGTGTCCCAAGAACCAGCTATTCGGGTTTGGGAAGCGCCATTGTGAAGCATTAAAGATATTGCCTGTATCCGACAAACTGTCACCCAACGCAACCACTTTGTTGATTTGATCTGGTTGCATTACAGGATCGTTGCTCCAGATAGTGTGGTTGTATGAGAACCGGTTATCTGCTGCAAAGAAGGTGATGTCAGCATTTTCATTTGCTAGGTCAAGAGTTTGCTCACAACGTTGCTTGATGACACTTTGCGGTGTGTCTGTGTAGAACATGTTCTTGAAAGAAACCGAACTCCACCAGTAGCCATCAAGCGTGAAGTAACTGCCGTCTGGATTTTCTGCCCACTCCCAATCGGTCGCGGGCTCGTCAAGTGAATAACTTGTTCGGTACCAACAACGAACATAAGTATACGTTTGGTGGCCTTGAGCACTAGCCACTTGCGCAGCGGTGACCATTTCTGGGGACAAAGAAGGTTCTGCAGCATGGGCAGTAGCGAAAGGAAGTAATGCACTTAATAAGGTGATTGTTTTTTTCATGATTGACTCTTCTGTAATGATTATCGTCATGATTTAAGTGAGAATATATCTCATCTACTACCCCATTTTGAGTAAAAGAACTAATTAGTCAAACATCTAATTATTCATTTTGTCAATTTTGGTACCGTAATCGAATTTCAATATATTTGGTAAATAGTGGCAATTTATAAAATCTAGAATAATTACTCACTAACATTACCTTAACATGCATTTTTGGTGTTAATAAGCAATTGCTTTATAAGGTTTTAGTGGCATTTTTTGATGTTAACTAAATCTGTTGTTTAGATGATCTTTTGTTCATTGTTGTATGTTCATGAAACAAATTGTTTGGCATTTTTAAGCGATATTCTATAGCTGAGTAGCTCATGTTAATGATAGGTGAATGATTTTTCATGAGCATAAAGTGAATAAAAATCAGCTCAAAAAGGAATAGAGCAAATGCATCACACAACAACTAAATTAAATGGCTTGTTTTCATTGTCTGCCGTTGCAGTAGCACTGACATTTTCGATGTCAGCGCATGCGGCTCCTTTAACGGGGTTCGACGAATCTAACTTGCCGACCAAATACATCGTCAAATTTAAAGAAGATACGTCCAGTCCTTCAGCATTGGGTGGGAACTCATTCTGGGGTCCACGCATCGCGCAAGAGTCGGTTTTAGATCAGCTCAAAGCGCGTAAAGTGGAAAAGCTAGGAAACCGCGCGATCTATAGTGTGGAGATGGAAGACTCAGAGCTGGGGCAATTACGTAACCGAAGTGATGTGGAATACGTTGAAATTGACCCTCCGCGTTATCTGTTAAGCGAGACTATCCCATGGGGCTACGAGGCGGTTAACGCTCAGCTTCTGGATGACTCAAATGCAGGTAATCGCACCGTGTGTATCATCGACTCGGGTTACGATTTGGCGCACAACGATCTGAGTGGTAACCGAGTGTCGGGTACAAACGATAGCGGTACAGGCTCTTGGAGTGTTCCGGGAAATAACAACGCCCACGGTACACACGTAGCGGGTACGATTGCTGCGATTGCCAACACGGAAGGCATCAAAGGCGTTATGCCAAACCAAAATGTGAATTTGCATATCGTTAAGGTGTTCAATGAAGCGGGTTGGGGTTACTCATCTAGCTTGGTGAAAGCGGTACAAACTTGTGCTGACAACGGCGCGAACGTGGTCAACATGAGTCTTGGTGGTAGCCAATCGAGTGTGACGGAGAAAAACGCGTTGCAAACCATTTACGACCAAGGCGTACTGCTGATTGCTGCTGCGGGTAACGATGGTAATACTGCGCACAGCTACCCAGCGTCTTACGACTCAGTTATGTCCGTTGCGGCGGTGGATGATAAGCGTGATCACGCGGCGTTCTCTCAAGCGACAGACCAAGTTGAAATTGCAGGTCCGGGTGTCGCGATTCTGTCTACGGTGACCGTGGGCGAGGGTAAGCTTTCAGACATTCGCTTGAACGGTGTTAGCCAGTTCGATCGTGGCATCGTTCCTCACAACCGCTTGATCCAATCGGGTGGCAGTTACGGTCCTGATCCAGTAGCAGGTTCTATCACGGCGACACTGGCAAGTTGTGACGTATCTGGTAGCAGCTTCAGCTGTGGTGATATGTCGGGCAAGATCTGTTTGACCGAGCGTGTGGGCAACCAATCATCAGGCAGCTACCCAGAAATCGATGCTGTTCAAGCGTGTTACAACGCAGGCGCAAGTGCGGCGATTGTGTACAGTAACTCTGAGCTTCCGGGTTTGCAGAATCCTTTCCTTGTCGATCAAAACAACGCGGCGCGTATTGTGTCAGTAACCGTTGATCGTGCCTTCGGTCAGGAGCTGTTGGGCTACGTTGGTCAAGACATCACGGTATCGACCACCAAGGGTGAAGACTACGAGTACTACAACGGTACTTCGATGGCGACGCCGCACGTAACCGGTGTTGCAGGTTTGGTTTGGAGTTACCATCCAACCTGTACCGCAGCACAAGTACGTAACGCACTGATCAAGACAGCAACGGATATCGATGTAACAGGTCGTGATAATCGTACTGGTCATGGTCTTGTGAATGCTGAAGCCGCGAAACAATACCTAGACGCTGGCTGTAATGGTCCGGATGGCGGCGGCTCTGGCAGCGACAACGTTCTAGAAAATGGCGTGGCGAAAACGCAGCTTTCTGGCGGCAGCAAATCAAGCACAGTATTCGTGTTTGACGTCCCAGCGGATGCAACGCAAGCGACATTCAACATGAGTGGTGGTTCTGGTGATGCTGACCTTTACGTGCGCTTTAACGGCACACCAAGCACCAGCACTTACGACTGTCGTTCATGGGCGGGCGGTAATGGCGAAAGCTGTAGCTTGAACGTATCTGGCGCAGGGCAATATGAAGTATTAGTTTACGGCTACAGCGCGTACTCTGGTGTTTCTCTTGTTGCAACGCATAACGGCTCGGGCGATTCATCAGGTGGCGGTTCTGCACCTTCTAGCTACACCAACTCGAATGCAGTAGCAATTCCTGACAACAGCTCTGCAGGTATTGTAAGCCCATTAGATGTAGCTCGCTCTGGCGATGCAGGCTCAGTGACTATCGACTTGGATATCACTCACACCTACATTGGCGATCTTCGTGTCACGCTAACGTCACCTGACGGTGGTCAAGTAGTACTGCACGACAATGCGGGTGGTGGTGCGAACGACATTAAAACCAGTTTCCAAGCGGACTTCTCTGGTTTTGAATCACAAGGCACATGGGAACTTAAAGCGGTGGACAATGCCAGAAGAGACACAGGCACCATCAACAGTTGGACTCTGACCTTTCAATAAGGAGTGACTATGAAGAAGTTGACCTTACTTTCTTTGCCTGCGGTAGGCGCTACCGCACTATTGGCAATCGGACTGAGCTCAAGCAGCTTGGCAAACAATCAAGGATTTCCTCTCGTGGATGAACGCCAAGATCAAGCCGAGCAGCAACCTGCACGTTACTTTGTTAAGTATCATGAAGGAAAAGAGAGCGAAGTGAGAGCGCTTCTTCGTCAGCACAACATTGAAGTGGTCGACGCTCTGGTGAAACAACACGTGTTGGTTGTGGTGGGTGAACAGGCGGAAGTCGATAAGCTCGCGGATCACGATGCGGTCGAATACACCGAGCAAGAGCCGACAAGAAAGCTGCTATCTAACGGAAGTACGCATCAATAAGCCAAACTTGCTTAAGATAGTGCCAAAAAGAAAAACGCCCCTTACGTGAGGGGCGTTTGTTTTCACTTATTGGTGGAAGATGAAGATTACGGACGCTCACCTGCTGCTAGGCGACGTTCGATATCAGCAACCACTTCTGGGAAGTCAGCGATCGTATCGATTAGGTAGTGAGGAGAGCTTTTAATCAGCTTTGCTCGCGCCTTTTCACGAGCAGCATTAAGCGTTGCTTCGTCCGCAGCTTGGTATTCTTCAAACGTCAGACCAGCTTCATTACCAGAAAGCAGCAAACCAACAGTCCACATACCGGCGTTATGACCTTCATCGATGCCTGGGGCTGCGTCATCCACTTTGATACACGCATTAACGTCGGTAACATTCAGCTCAATCACGTTTTTCAGTGCCATAAATGGTGCTGGGCGACCACCTTGCGGCAGGTCATCCGTTGCTACTACGTAATCCGGTTTGTAGCCGTAATCCGCTGCCACTGGAATCAGCACGTCCATCACTTCGCGAGGGTAACCAGAACAAGAACCGATCTTGATGCCTTTGTCTTTCAGACCGTTCACAACTTCAATCGCATTAAGGATTGGGTCTGCATGGTCAGCCACTTTTGCTTTTTGCAAAGGCATAAATGCTGCGTAGATTGCATCGATGTCTTCGCTGTTCATTGAGCGACCAAACTTCTCATTCCAACGCTTATCAACTGCAGGAATACGACCCACGGCTTGGATGTGATCCCACTTACCAAGCCCCATTGGTTCACGTGCTTCTTCAAGGTCGATTTCGAAATCAAATCCCTGCTTGAACGCTTCCACAAAGATGCTGGTTGGCGCGAAAGAGCCGAAATCGACGATAGTGCCAGCCCAGTCAAAGATAACTGCTTGAATTGGTGAGTTGCTCATGTTCAATCCTTTTTCTTGCTTGCCAGAGCGCTTGCCTACACGTTGGAACCGCGCTCTGGGTAAATTGGTTTTTGTTGAGGTTAGAAGTAGTTAAAGTCTTTACACACTTTGGCGATCGCTTCTTCGAAGATCGCCAACGCTTCTGTCAGTTGTTCGCGGGTGATGATCAGCGGTGGGCTGAGTTGAATCACATTGCCTTGCGATACCTTGAAGCTCACGCCATTGTTGAGGCACTGGTATAGCACAGCTTCCGCTTCGTCATACGCGCGCGATTTGCTCTCTTGGTCAGTGACCAACTCAATACCCCACAACATGCCGATGCCACGCACATCGCCAATCACTGGGTACTTGGCTTTCATCTCTAGCAGCTTTTCACGCATGAACTGGCTGTCGGCTTTGGCTTTATCTAGCAAGCCGTCTTGCTCAATGGCTTCCATGGTTGCCAATGCTGCAGCACAACCGATAGGGCTTTTCTCATGAGTGTAATGACCCATGGAGATTTGCTCAGCAGTGTTGTATTTGTCTTTGGTCACCATGGCTGCGATAGGCACTAAGCCTCCGCCCAAACCTTTACCGATGCACAGCATATCTGGCTCGATGTCATAGGCTTGGTAGGTAAACCATTCACCGCTGCGACCCATGCCGTTAGGGATGTCGTCGATGATCAACATGACATTGTGTTTGTCACAGATTTCACGGATGCGTTTCCAGTAGGCTTTGCTCGGCACTTGTACATCCGTGTTGCGAACCGCTTCTGCGATAAACGCGCCCACGCCACCTTCTTTCTCAATCACGTACTCAAGGTAGTCGGCGTAATGTACGTCGCTGCCGTCCGCGACTGGAAAAGCGCCTCGGTAAGACACTGCTGGTGGAATGCGTTCAACACCTGCCATTAATGGTCCCATTCCTTGACGAAAACACGCTTCGCCGCCCACTGAGATGGCATCCAATGATGCGCCGTGGAAGGAATCCCACAGAGACACCACCTTGTAGTTGCCCGTGATATGGCGCGCTAGTTTAAGTGCCATGCCCACTGCAGATGTGCCACCCGGCGCAAACAGCACGCGATTCAATTCGCCGCCACATATTTGGGTAAGTTTTTCGGCACACTCAATCGCGGTCTCGTTGGTAAAACGACGTGGTGAAAACGGCAGTTTGGCAATTTGCTCTTGCACACGTTTAATCACATGCGGATGACCGTAGCCCAACTGATGGACGTTATTGCCATGGAAGTCCATGTACTTTTTGCCGGTGGCGTCTTGGATGTAGATGCCTTCTGCTGCTTCCAAGGTATCTAAGCAAGGCGTTGACATGGCTTGATGAAGAAAGACCTCCGAATCACGCTTCAACAAAGCTTGCGTGCGTTCGTCGTCCATCGATGCATTCCAAGCTTGGCGCGCTGGTGTCGTGTTGACATCACCTTCGCTGCGGAAATGGGTCGGTTTGATATTCTGAGTCATAACGCTCTCTCAATCAGAAGGCTGCTTTAAGCAACTTGCCAGTACATTGCTTTTTCAATCGCACCGATTAAGCGCTCGATATCTGCTGGGTAAACTTCGCCAATGTTGCCGATGCGGAAGCAATCTGCGTTCGATACTTTACCCGGATAAATCACGAAGCCCTGCTCTTTCAAACGTGTGTAGAACGCTTTGAACTGGTAATCACTGTGCGTCGGAGAGTAGAAAGAAGTGATGATTGGCGAATGAAGGTCATCACTCAGTAGTGGTTCGAACCCCAGAGAACGCATTCCTGCAACCAGTGTTTTCTGGTTAGTTTGGTAACGGTGATGACGAGCCTCAATGCCGCCTTCTTGTTCCAGTTCTAGCAATGCTTGATAGAAAGCGCGAACTGTGTGCGTTGGAGACGTGAAACGCCATTTGCCGTGGTTCACTTCCATACAGTGCCACTGGTCGTAAAGATCAAGGCTCAAAGAACGCGCCTGACCTTGGCACTTTTCTAGCTCAGTTTGTTTCGCAATCACAAAGCCAAAACCCGGTACGCCTTGAATACATTTGTTTGCAGAGCTGATCATAAAATCGATGCCTAGCT
Organism: Vibrio sp. D401a; assembly: GCF_030248515.1. NCBI lineage: Bacteria > Pseudomonadati > Pseudomonadota > Gammaproteobacteria > Vibrionales > Vibrionaceae > Vibrio > Vibrio sp. D401a. The sequence goes on from NZ_JAHGAI010000046.1 coordinate 41,184, forward strand.
CTGCGATATCGATAGGAATGCCACCAAAGCTCGACATGGCATCGAGAATCACGACTTTACCGTGTGCTTTTGCCGCAGAAGCAAATGCCTCAATTGGATTCAGCATGCCAGTGGTTGTCTCACAGTGAACAATCGCCACGTGTGTGATCGCAGGATCCGATGCCAATGCAGTTTCCACCTCGTTCAAGTGTGGCTGTGATGTTTCGCCTGGGGAAACTACATGGCATGGAATATTTAGGTAATCAGCGATCTGAGCGATACGCGCACCGTAAGCACCGTTGTCGACAACCAACAATTTTCCATCTTTACCAATGGCACTGCCAATCGTTGCTTCGACTGATGCGGTGCCGCTACCTTGCATTAGTACGCTGGTGTAGCCGTCTTGCTCCGTCGCCAGTTTTACAAGCTTAGTGCGGATCACTTCTACAATGTCTTTGTTGTATTCATCATCCCAAGTACACCAGTCTTTTAGCATGGCTTCACGTACTGTTTCAGAAGTAGATAGAGGACCTGGAGTCAGTAGTAGGTATTCGTTTTTCATCTCGATTTCCATCAGAATAGGCCAATTGGTCTACACCAAATTTCAAGTTCACTCTAGCGAGGAAGAAAAGGGCAGTAAATAGGCGAATCTCCAATTTCATAAAACTTTAATATCCAGAAAATGGCGGATCAATTGAACGATTATTCATCGATAATTTTCGTAAAACTGCCATTTAATGGTCATGAATTCGTCACAAAGGCTCAGTAGGGTGTATATCGTCAACTGGTACAGACCAAATGAAAACTTAGCCAAATTAACTGGAGAAAATGATGAAAAACCGTTTGATGAAAGGATCGCTGGCTGCACTTGTCTCTCTGCTAGCTACGAATGCAATGGCAGCACAGGAAGTCACGGTTTACACCGCTTTCGAAACTGACATTCTTGCGAAATACAAGTCTGCGTTTGAGAAAGATAACCCAGATATCAAGATTAAGTGGGTTCGCGATTCCACCGGTATCATGACGGCGAAATTGCTGGCAGAAAAGAACAACCCTCAAGCGGAAGTGGTTTGGGGTCTTGCTGGCTCGTCAATGGCACTGCTTAAAGATGAGGGTCTTCTTAAGCCTTACACACCAAAAGGTTTGGAAGAGCTGCACGCGAACCTAAACGACCCTCAATCAAACCAAGCTTGGTTCGGTAACGATGCGTTCTTTAACGCAGTTTGTTTCAACGAAGCGGTAGCGAAACAACTTAACCTACCGAAACCAACGTCTTGGGAAGACCTAACAAAGCCGGTTTACAAAGGTCACATTGCAATGCCGAACCCAGCGTCTTCAGGTACTGGCTACATGCAGGTTTCTGCTTGGCTACAAAACATGGGTGAAGATCAGGCATGGAACTACATGCGTGACTTAGACAAAAACATTGCGCACTACACGCACTCTGGTTCTAAGCCATGTGTTCAAGCGGGTATGGGGGAAGTGGCTATCGGTATTTCGATGGCGAGCCGCGGCGCGAAGCTGAAAACACAAGGTGCGCCACTAGCGGTGATCACACCAAAAGGCATCGGCTGGGAATCAGAAGCCGTTGGTCTAGTAAAAGAGTCTGATGCAGCGAAACGTGTTGTCGACTGGTCAATCTCTAAAGCGGCAAACGAGCTTTACGTAGAAATGTACCCAGTGGTTGCACATAAAGAAGTGAAAGCGACCGTGTCTAACTTCCCGAACGTTCAAGAGAACATGGCGAAGATGGACTTCGCGCAAATGGGCAGCAAGCGTGCAGAGATTCTAGCAGCATGGTCTGAGAAGTTCGACGCGAAATCAGAGCCAAAGTCTTAATTGAATTTGCTTTGAGTTGAATACTGAAATCCACCTCGGTTGAGGTGGATTTTTTGTTTCTGTAAGAGGCGAAAGTCAAAAGCTTAAAAGCAGCAACCCCACCTAACCTCCCCTTGGCTTTAACTTCTGGGGACTACAACAGTCACGCTGGAAAAGGGGAGGGACTGGTTCTGCGTTCACAGATAGTTTAATTCACAATGCAACATCTAACGCGCTTCAAGTAGATTCTGAATACTCGCCTAGGCTCTTTCAGAATGACGTTGGGAAAGCACGGAGCGCACCGCAGCAAAGAAAAACTCTCCCCCTTGATAACCACATTTAAATGCTTGGCAAAGCATGTCGAGAAAAGGGGGAGTTGGAGGGGGTTGCAAGCACCTACCTCGACGTTAAGCAACCCCACCTAACCTCCCCTTGGCTTTAACTTCGTGGGACTACAATAGTCATGCTGGTAAAGGGGAGAGACTGGTTCTGTATTCACGGATAATTTAATTCACAATGCAACATCCAACGCGCTTCAAGTAGATTCGGAATACTCGCCTAGACTCCTTCAGAATTACGTTGGGAAAGAACAGAGCTTACCGCAGAAAAGAACAGCTCTCCTCCTTGATAACAACATTCAAATGCGTGGCAAAGCATATCGAGAAAAGGGGGAGTTGGAGGGGGTTGCAAGCGTAGAAACAAACCTCATCACCCTTCATCTATTTGTCATCTTCTGGCTATAAATTTGTCATTGGAACGTAACACTCCAAAACTAAGGTTGGTATATACCATTTGGAGCGTGTGTTATGTCAACTAACCAACATTACCTAAATATCGAAAATGTAGTGAAGCAATTCGGACAGTTCACTGCATTAAAGAAAATCTCGCTAGCGATTGAAAAGGGCGAGTTCGTTTGTTTTCTTGGTCCTTCTGGCTGCGGTAAAACCACTCTGCTACGTGCCATTGCAGGTTTAGACTTGCCAACGTCTGGTGCGATTTTTCAAAACGGTCAAGAGACCACATTCTTGCCACCAGAAAAGCGCGATTTCGGCATCGTATTCCAATCTTACGCACTGTTTCCGAACCTAACTGTGCAAGAGAACATTGCGGTGGGTTTGAAAAACCAAGGTATGTCGACCAAAGAAGCGTTAGAGAAGGTGGATTACTGGCTAGAAACCATTGGTCTTCCAACCTCTGGCGAGAAATTCCCTAACCAACTTTCTGGTGGTCAGCAGCAGCGTGTTGCTTTGGCTCGTGCATTAGCGTTGTCTCCGGGTCTACTGCTACTTGATGAGCCGCTGTCAGCGCTGGATGCAAAAGTACGTGTTCACTTACGTGATGAGATTTGTAAGCTGCAACGTAAACTGGGCATCACCACCATCATGGTTACGCACGATCAGGATGAAGCGTTATCGATGGCGGATCGGATCGTGGTAATGAACCATGGTGTGATTGAGCAAGTTGGCACACCTCAAGAAATCTACCAACAACCAGCAACGCGCTTTGTTGCTGAATTTGTCGGCAGCATGAACTTTATTGAAACCTCAGTCGCAACGGACTCCCAAGTACGGATTGCCGAAACCCTGATGTCAGCGCCAAGCTTGACCAATCGTAAGATTCAACGTGGTGACCGCTTCGACCTTGCGGTGCGCCCTGAAAGCATCAAGTTCGTTGAAAACTACACCAACTCTTTACCTGTGCGAGTTACCGCAACCGAGTTTCTGGGGGCGTTTTTCCGCATTGATTGCGTATTGCAAAACGACAGCTCAACGAAAACCATCGTCGTGGATGTTCCTGTGGAAACGGTTCAAAAACTCAATATCAAGGCGGGCGATGTACGTTACATCCAGTTTGCTGAAGAAGGGCTGCATGGTTACGCCGTGCCCTCGGTTGATAAAGCACTAGCGGCGTAGGTGTAAACATGGATGCGAAGACAATGACGATGAATAGCCTGACTACACAAGACAAAACAAAATCCTTACTCGGACGTGTTAGCCGCGATAACCTTGTGTTGTTCGGTTTGCTCGCTGGTTTGTCGACCATGATGGTGCTGTTCATCTCAATGCCGCTTTGGGCAATGTTGACCAAGAGTGTGCAAAATGCCAATGGCGAATTTGTCGGTCTGGCAAACTTTGCGACGTACTTTTCTTCTTCAAGCTTGTGGGTGTCGGTGGGAAACACCTTCACTTTGGGCGTGATTGTGACCTCGGTAGTGGGTGTGCTTGCGTTCGGTTATGCCTACGCGCTGACTCGTTCATGCATGCCGTTTAAAGGTTTGTTTCAAATCCTAGGTACTGCGCCGATCCTTGCGCCTTCGTTGCTACCAGCGATCAGTTTGATCTTCCTTTTCGGGAATCAAGGCATTGCTAAAGAGATGCTGTTAGGAAACTCGATTTACGGCGTGATTGGTATCTCGATGGGTTTGATCTTCTGGACCTTTCCTCATGCATTGATGATCTTAACCACTTCGCTGCGCACTTCTGATGCTCGCTTGTATGAAGCAGCCCGCGCACTGAAAACTTCACCCATCAAAACCTTCTTTATGGTGACGTTACCTGCGGCGAAATACGGTTTGATCAGTACGCTTATCGTGGTCTTTACGCTGGTTATCACGGACTTTGGTGTGCCGAAAGTGATTGGTGGAAGCTACAACGTTCTGGCGACTGATATCTTCAAGCAAGTTGTGGGACAACAAAACTTTGCCATGGGGGCGGTGACCAGCATTATGCTTCTATTCCCTGCGGTAATGGCGTTCGGCGCAGACCGCTGGGTTCAGAAAAAGCAAAAGAGCTTATTCGACACACGTTCAGTGCCTTATCAGCCTGAACCCAACAAAGCGCGCGACAGCATTTGTTTGGTTTACTGCAGCATCATTTCTATCGCAGTGTTGGCAGTGCTAGGCATGGCAGTGTATGGCTCGTTAGTTACGTTCTGGCCTTGGAACAAAGCTCTAACGTTAAACAACTACAACTTTGCCGAAATGAGCACTTACGGTTGGAGCCCATTCTTCAACTCACTAACACTGGCTGGTTGGACGGCAGTGATCGGTACAGCCATCATCTTTGTCGGTGCTTACTGCATTGAGAAAGGGCGTGCGTTTGGTCCAATTCGTCAGGTGATGCAAATGCTCAGCGTGGTGCCAATGGCGGTTCCTGGTATGGTGCTTGGCTTGGGTTACATCTTTTACTTCAATGACGCGAACAATCCTCTGAATGTGCTTTATGGCACCATGGCATTCTTGGTGATTAACACGGTAGTGCATTACTACACCGTGGGTCACATGACAGCCCTGACAGCGCTAAAGCAGTTGCCATCGGAGATTGAAGCCACGGCGGCATCGGTGAAGCTTCCTCAATACAAGTTGTTCTTTAAAGTGACATTACCTGTGTGTTTACCGGCGATTTTGGACATTGCGACTTATTTGTTTGTTAATGCATTGACCACCACTTCTGCGGTAGTATTCCTTTACTCAACCGATACGATTCCGGCTTCGGTCTCGATTCTGAATATGGACGATGCAGGTCAAACTGGCGCTGCAGCAGCGATGGCTGTGATGATCATGATGGCTGCCGCAATTGCGAAGATTGTTCAGATGACTTTGGGTAAATTGTTAGAGAATCGCACACAAGCTTGGCGCAAAAGATAAGGACACTTCGTGCAATACGTAAAAATTAAAGATTCGATTGTTGAACAGATTGAAGCGGGCATGCTATCGCCGCGTCAAAAACTGCCAGCAGAGCGTAAGTTGGCGGAGTCGTTCGATACTACACGCGTCACTCTGCGTGAAGCTTTATCACTGCTGGAAGCAGAAGGTCGAATCTATCGCGAAGATCGCCGAGGTTGGTTTATCTCACCCGAGCCATTGCGTTACGACCCAACCCAAACTCTGAACTTCCCGAACATGGCGAAAGCGCAAAATCGCGTGCCAAAAACGGAGTTGGTCGCAGCAAAAGGAACGTTGGCAAACAAACAAGCGGCACGCTTGCTGGACTTGCAACCTTTCTCGGACGTGTATCGAGTCGACCGTGTGCGATACCTTGAAGATAGACCTGTAGTATTCGTAACAAACTATATTCGCCCAGAGCTGTTTCCGAATCTGCTGGACTATGATTTGTCAAACTCACTGACGGATATTTACCGCGATCATTATGGCGTGACGTATCAAAAGATTCGCTACCGCATTTCAACCAGCACTTTGTTGGGTGAAATGGCTCAGGCACTGCGTGCGACAGCCGGTACGCCAGCGATGGTAGTGGAGCGCATCAACTACAACCAGCACGGTGAATTGATTGATTGCGATATCGAGTATTGGCGACACGATGCCATCAGCATTGAATCTCTGGCGGAACTCAATCGCTAAGTGGATTTTCCCATCATCTAAGGCTCCATCTCGGGGCCTTTATTTTATTCAGACAGGAACATTGAAATGGATTTGTTGGCGATTGGTCTCGTCGTTTTCTCTGCTGTTCTTCATGCGGGCTGGAATATCCTTGGCAAAAGCAACTCTGGGTCAGGGCTCGCGTTTACCATGGCCGCCAGCTTTTCTGCATGTTTCATTCTTACCCCTTATTTGATTTGGTATTTGGCAACCATTGGCTGGACATCATTGCCGAGTGAGTTTTGGGGATTGCTGTTCATTAGCGGCATTTCACAAATGGTTTATCTGGTTGGTTTGATTGTCGCTTATAAGCACGCTGATGTGGGGGTGGTTTATCCGATTGCTCGGGCACTGCCTGTGATGATGGTCGGCGCAATCAGTGTTGCATTGGGACATGAATTATCCAGTCAGCAGTGGTTTGGATTCTTACTAATTACTCTTGGTTGTATGCTGGTACCACTGACAAATTTTCGTCAAATGACGTTGAGCTCTTATTTGAACGTTGGTGTGTTCTGGGCATTGATTGCCGCAATAGGCACAACGGGTTACTCGGTGGTCGACAAAGAAGCGCTGAGTTTACTCACAGGACAAGCATCAGAGATCTTGAATGATCAGTACAGTGCAATCTTCTACTTGGGTGTGCAGTTTTGGGCAATTGGTATTCCTGCACTTGTGTGGTGCTTAGTTACGGGCAAGCCAGATGAGATTAAGACAGCGTGGCAGATCCGCAAAACAGCCAGCATGTCAGGGGTAATGATGGCATCCACCTACGGCTTGGTGCTGTTTGCGATGACCATGACAGACAACGTCAGCTTGGTCGTGGCGCTAAGGCAAATCAGCATTGTGTTTGGATTGTTTATGGGGATTTGGTTTCTGTCTGAGAAATGGTATCTCACCCGAGGGCTTGGCGTTACTTCGATCGTGGCGGGGATTTTTGGGGCATTAATATACTAAGATTAGGTAACTATAAGTAAGTAAATGACTAGTAGCGTAACTATGTAGCCACATGCTCTTTGGTGATATTTAGTATTTCGAACTTTTTCCCTATTTTGAAATTAAAATATAATCTCATCGGTCTCTATACGTACCCTACATTAATCGAGTATTTGGAACTCGATATTTAAAAGGTAAGTAAGGAGCACATTATGAAACGTTTAATCACTCTAGCAAGTCTTATCGCATTAACCGCTACTCCAATCGCTGCTATTGCTGGTGGTTACCAATGGACTAATAACAGCAGAACCATTCATGGTAATGTTGTAGATAGTAAACAAGCCGCTTACGACATGGGCTTTGAAATGATTAAGAACTATCAAAGCAAGTCGTCAGCGCAGCTAAGAGACGAGTTCAAAAGCTCATTTGATATCGTAGACCGCCAGTCTTTCTCTATTACTAATGCGAAAGTAACAGTAGATGAATTCTTGCAAGATAACGGTCAAATCGCATACCAACCAATATTGAATGTGAAATACGAATACCGCATGCGTGAACCTGGTAATCGTTAGTTAATTTATTCGCTAGCATTTATAACTCTATTGCCTGTTTAATCCTTGTTGTATATTCGTTCTATTATTTTTGGGGAGCATTTGCTCCCCTTTTTTATTAAGAAATGTATATTCTTGGTGAATGTGTTTCTTGAATATAATATCTCATAAATATTTTCTAACGCTCAGCGTAAGTTTTTCTAGCTCGTTGAATATTCGGTAGGTTTGTAAAGTGGTGACAAAGCACGGTTGTGTGCGTCACTTTTACAAAGGATATCGAATGACTCACCCTTCATATTGGTTTAAGCAAGCGCTTGAAATTGAGCAGCCAGAAACCGCTAAACCACTTCAACAAAATATCCAAGCAGATGTCGCTATTGTCGGCGGTGGTTACACCGGTCTTTGGACTGCGATCATGATCAAGCAGCAATCGCCGGAAAAACAGGTAGTCGTGATTGAAAAAGGCTTGTGCGGCAGTGGTGCATCAGGCGCAAACGGCGGCTGTATGCTGACTTGGTCTACAAAATTTCCGACCTTGAAGCGCTTATTCGGTGAAGAACATGCCGCTTGGTTGGTAAAAGAGTCGGAACAAGCCGTGCTAGAGATTGACGACTTTTGTCAGCAGCACCACATCGATGCGCAATTATCATTGAAAGGGGTTTATTACACGGCAACCAACCACGCTCAAACTGGGGGAATGCAGCCAGTTGTGGACGAGTTAAAGCGTTTGGAAGTGAACAGTTGGCGCCATTGCCAAACTGAGGAGCTGCGTGCCAATGCGGGGTCGCCGCGTAATATAGAAGGCTATCATTCTCCAGTTGCTGCCAGCGTTCAGCCTGCTTTATTGGCGAGAGGATTAAGACGCGTCGCAATGGAGTTGGGTGTTGAGATCTATGAGAATACGCCGATGACGCGTTTAGATTATGGAAAACCTGCCACTGTCTGTACACCTACAGGAAATGTTCAAGCGCAGCAGGTTGTGTTGGCATTAAACGCATGGATGGTGGAGCAGTTTAAGCAATTCAAAAGCAGTATTGTGGTGGTCTCTTCCGACATGGTGATCACCAAACCGCTTGGTGACGCGCTGACTCAATCTGGTTGGCAGGCCGGTTCTAGCGTGTTGGATTCACGTATCTTCGTCCACTATTACCGAGATACGCCAGATGGGCGTTTGATGTTGGGGAAAGGCGGCAATCAGTTCTCTTTCAACAACCAAGTCAACGCGATGTTCAACAAGCCGACACGCTATCAAGAGCTACTGCGTAAGTCGTTCGATAAGTTGTTCCCGCGTTTGAAAGGGGCTGAGTTCGCTTATTCATGGACGGGCGGTTCAGATCGCTCCGCAACTGGTTTTCCATTCTTCGGTGAGTTAGATAACCAAAGCAATATCTTTTATGGCTTTGGTTATTCGGGTAATGGGGTAGCGCAGACTCGAATGGGCGGAAAGATCTTATCTTCATTGGTATTGGGAATCGAGAATGAATGGACGAAAAGCGGTTTAGCCAAAGGGCCGTTGGGGCATTTCCCGCCAGAGCCGTTCAGATGGACGGGAGCGATGATGGTACGCAACGCAGTACGTCGAAAAGAGGAAGCAGAAGATAACGAGCAGAAGCCATTCATCTGGGATAAGTGGCTAGCGAAACTCGCGGGACCAGCAGGCAAAGCGGATAAGCTCGACTAAACTGAATATTTTGATCGCAAACGAATAGGGAAGAAGTGAAAGTGTTAGAGGCACCTCTTCCCTTTGTGTTAGCCTCAGTCTTTCAAGCTCAGATGCAAAAGGTGAGTAATAAAATGAAAGTATTCAGCAACTTTGACAGCGGCAGCATTCACGTAGTGAAAGCGGACCATAAAAACGACATCCAACTCAAAATTCCTAACGACAACATGTCGGAATTCTACCAGTGGTTCCACTTCCGTCTAGAGACAGAAGCCGAGCAATCACACACCATCAAACTTCTTGATCTTGCGAAATCGGCTTACCCAGAAGGTTGGCAAGGTTACGACGTGGCTGCGTCTTACGATCGTGAAGAGTGGTTCCGAGTACCGGCAGAGTTCGATGGCGACACGCTGACTTTCACTGTTATCCCTGAGCGCAGCTCAATTTACTTCGCGTACTTTGCACCTTACACGTACGACCGTCACCTAGACCTGTTACACATGGCACAAAGCGCGCACCACTGCCAACTAGAGACGCTTGGTCATACGCTAGATGGCAATGACATGAGCTTGCTTACTTTCGGTGAGCCAGAAGAAGGCAAAAAGAAAATCTGGATGATTGCACGTCAGCATCCAGGTGAGACGATGGCAGAATGGTTCATGGAAGGCATGATCCAACGTCTGCTTGATGAGAACGATACGGTTGCGCGTGCATTGCTTGAAAAAGCAGTACTTTATGTTGTACCAAACATGAACCCAGACGGCGGTGTGCGTGGCCACCTACGTACCAACGCGGTTGGCGTAAACCTAAACCGTGAGTGGCAAACGCCATCAATGGAAAAGAGTCCAGAAGTCTTCTTGGTTCGTGAGCGCATGCTAGAAACTGGCGTGGATATGTTCCTAGATATTCATGGTGATGAAGCTATCCCGTACAACTTTGTGGCGGGCTCTGAAGGTATTCCTTCTTATGGCGAAGGCATGGCTGAGTTGGAAAACGCGTTTAAACAAGCACTTCTGACGATTACACCAGAGTTCCAAGACGAGATCGGTTACGACAAAGATGAACCGGGTAAAGCGAACCTAACCGTTGGCTCTAACTGGGTGGCAGAGCAATTCAAGTGTTTGTCTTACACGATTGAGATGCCATTCAAAGACAATAACAACCATCCAGACCCTCTATACGGTTGGTCTCCTGAGCGTAGTGTCTTGTTTGGACAGGATGTTTTGGCTGCAACATTGGCGGTCTCTGACAAAATTTAACGCAATCCGTTCACAGCCCGTACTTTACGGGCTGTCTTTTCTGCCACTATTCTTTCCATGTTCTCTATTGACGAACTACTTTCTAAGCGCTTTAAACAAAAAAGCTGCAATTTCTGATGGTTATGTGAGTTTTGATAAGTTGGGCTTATCGTGTCGATAAAAAATCTAATTTAATTTAGCGATGCTTATTCTGTTAAAGTCCATTACGAGATTTTCGTCACAAAAATTATAACTTCTCATAGGGATAACAGCCTTGGTGTAAGGTTGAAAGTAGGCACAGCCAGTTAAATTAGTTTTAAGTTTGCTATGTCAATACAAGATAGAATCCGGATGATTTTTCTCGCGGAATCTTGTACCTACAGAGGTTTACTCATCGTTATCTATCACCCCAATCGTTCAGGTTTAAACGCTTGAGATAAGACGTGGCAGATAGGTGTATCAAAATTCCAACCAGCGCTCCTAATGGAAACATACCAGTTAGAGCGTCGTGCGATGATGCGTTAATAGAGGTTGTTGGCGTAGTTTTAATTACTAAAAACAGTGCAGGTTCTGACTTTCTTGATGGCAGCGTATGCTGCGGAAAGTAATCGGGTCACCTTCGCATAAAGGAAAAAATAATGAAAAAGATTGCTCTTGCAGTGGCTACCGTTCTTGCTGGTGGCGCAATGTCAAATGTTGCTCTTGCTGATACATACATCGGCGGTAAACTTGGTTACAACGCTCTAAACGACGCATGTCACCTAGACGCTCCATGCGATGACGACAGCTTCGCTGCTGGTATGCACATTGGTTACAACTTCAACGAATACGTTGCAGCTGAATACGGTGTTGATTACCTAGGTAACTTCACAGCTAACTTCAACAAAGCTGGCAAAAACACAGTTGACGGTGACCTATGGGCGCTAACTCTAGCTCCTAAGTTCAACCTTCCTCTAACTGATTCTTGGAACCTATTTGCTAAAGTAGGTGCAGCATACATGATAGCTGGCGACGAGAAAGATTTCGTACCAACTGGCTCTCTAGGTGCTGAATACCAAATCAACTACAACTGGAGCCTACGCGCTGAGTACCAACGTTACCAAGATATGTCTGATGACATTATCAACGATATGGATGCAGACTTCTTCGGTATTGGCTTCAACTACAAGTTTGGTTCTGAGCCAGTTGCTCAAGAAGAAGTTGCTAAAGAAGTAGTTGAAACTCGTCCAGCGACTCGCATCGTTGAGAACGAATACCCAGCTCAAACAGCAACAGTACAATTCGGCCTAGAAAGCGCTGAACTACAAGACGCTTCTGCGTTCAACGGTACTGTAGAGCTAATGAACACTTACCCACAAGCTCAAGTTGAAATCTCTGGCTACAGTGATACAACGGGTTCTGAAGCTTACAACCAACAGCTAACTGAGAAGCGTGCACAAGCAGTTGCTGATCACTTCCAAGCTGAAGGTATCGCTGCAGACCGTATGACTGTTAAAGGTATGGGCGAAGCTAACTCAGTAGCTAGCAACGAAACTCGCGAAGGTCGTGAGGAGAACCGTCGTGTAGAAGTTGTTGTTCCTGCGTTCCAATACCAAACTGAAGAAGCTGCTCAATAATTCATTATTGAATCAGTAACTTTAAAAGCCAGCGTCTGACGCTGGCTTTTTTGTTTCCCCTTCATTTATCTGTCACAGCTCCGTCATAGTATTTTCTTATTTTTTCGTCTGGAGCCTGATATGCAAAACCTACCGCCACTCAAATCTCTCAAAGCGTTTGAAGCAACCGCTCGATTGCAAAGCTTTACCAAGGCGGCAGAAGAGCTCAATGTCACCCGTGCGGCGGTCAGTCAGCAGGTTAAATCTCTCGAAGTGTACTTAGACGCCACCTTGTTTGAACGCAATGGTGCTCAGCTCAATCTCACTCAAGCTGCTCATAATTATTTACCTGTGGTAAGTCACGTCTTTCAGAGTCTTTCTGCTGCAACCCAACATCTTTTCTCCCGACAAAAGCAGGCGCAGTTAACGTTACACGTGGCACACAGCTTTTGCTCTCAATGGCTAATGCCACGACTGGCGGATTTTCATCGCCAACATCCTAAAGTGAGTTTTAAAGTCTCTACCACGGCCAACGCAATGCCGAGCAACAGTGATATCGCTGATGTGGAGATCATTAACGGTTATGGCGATTGGCAGTCACAGCAAGCCATTCAACTGACACAAGAAAATTGGATTGTAGTGGCAAGCCCTGGCTTTTTGCATCTTAATCCCATTTCTCACTTATCTGATCTTGCTCGCTTGCCTAAGTTAGCTACGGGAGGCTACCAAGAAACGTGGCAGGGTTGGTTAGCGTATCAAGGTGTTGAATGTAAAGGGGTGAAGCTCACAGGAGAGTTTGAGCACTCTCTGTTAGCGATTGAAGCTGCAGTGAATCAACTGGGCATTTTGCTTGTAAGAGACTTATTGGTCGAGGATCATCTTCAGCAAGGCTCGTTGGTGCAAATTGGAGATTGGTCGATGCCAAGCCGAGGTGCGCATCACATGATTGTTCGTGGTGAAGAAAGGCCGCAAGTGAAGGCATTTATCGAGTGGTTAAGGCAAAGTCTACACGCACAATCTTAGGGCTCAATCACAATACAAGCAATGATTGCTGACAATCTAACAATCTGAAACATTTTCAAACTCTTATATTAAAATTTGAGTGCTAATATGATGGGAGTACGTTTCATGTCGTCATCACTCACAGAGCGCACGCTCTGAGCATCAAGGAGCTGTAATGGAAGCGTTAGAAGGTGGCAGAGAGAATGCCATTTATCGTAAGGGAGAGCTCGTTAGCCGGCCTGCCAGTCATTGGACGATGACGGTTCATCAACTACTTCAACATCTCCACAGCCACGGCTTTGCTGCTTGCCCAAAAGCCGTCTCCATCGAGGGAGGAAAAGAGCTGCTGACTTTCGTTGAAGGCGAGACTTACAACTACCCGTTAGAAGAGCCAATTAGCTCGTTAATGGCGCTGAAATCCGCCGCTAAACTACTACGTCGTTTTCATGATGCCTCTGAAAGTTTCCTTAAGCTTAATACACAAGATGTCCATCACTGGATGCTGCCTTCACGCTCTCCAAAAGAGGTGATTTGCCATGGTGATTTTATGCCTTATAACGTCGCGTTAGAGGGCGATGTTGTGGTGGGAGTATTCGATTTTGATACGGCTCATCCAGCTCCTCGCATCTGGGATATTGCGATGTCTGTTTATGGCTGGGCACCATTTAAGACCGATGAAAATGACAAAATGGGTACGCTTGAGGAGCAAATTCGCAGAGCCAAGATTTTCTGTGATGCTTATGGTTGTACTCGATTAGAGCGTGAAGAGTTGGTCGAGGTAATGACGTTGCGTTTGACGGCGTTGGTAGACCACATGCGGTCAATGGCTGCGAAGGGCGATGCTCAGTTCCAAGCCAATATGGAGGACTGTCACCACACCGCTTACTTGCAAGATATTGAGTACATTAATAAGCATCACCAAGCTATTACGCTCGGGGTACTCGGTGAAATCAAATTTTAATCTGGCTTTGAATGCTGCTTAATGATGGATTGAATCACATCAAACAACCATTGATTTTGTGGGTCATGCTGCTGAGAACGTCGGCAGCTCATCACAAAGCTCACGCCAAGTTCCAGCCCGTTTGGTAGCTCGATACTGCGACATGATTCAGGAACGTTACCACTCATGGTAATACCGAAATGGTCGGTGTTCATGATAATGCTGTGAATCATCGCAGGGTGCTCAATCTCAACTTTGGGCTCAACGTGAAAACCGATGTTTCTCAATCGATCCAAAAGCGGGTATTTGTGATCGTTCCACCCCGGTGTTTTGAACAGAACAAACGTGTAATCGCTCAAAGATTGAAAATCTTGTGCAGGGTGATCTTCTTTAACAAAGAAGACGGCTTTCCCTCGACCCAGTTCTTTTTGAGCGATGGATTGAGGCAGGTCTTCATCAAAGTAGTGAATAGCAATGGCATTCTCACCTTCAATGATGCGATTGAGCGCATCCGCCCCCCATCTTAAAAAGGCATAGCTGGCGTGCGGTGCTTGCTTGAGTAGTTCGAGATAAAGCTTGTCACCGAATCGATCCCAAAACAGTGTGTTGGCATAGATGGCGACTTCTCCCGTAAATAAATCTGGTGAGAACTGCTGTGGCTTAATGGCGTCTACACTGGCGAGGATCTGTTCAAAGTGAGGCATGTTGGCTTCAACAAACGAGGTCGGCTCAAAGCCATTTTTGGTTTGAATGAACAAAGGATCGTCCAGTTGCGCTTTCATCTTGGTTAAGTTCTTACTGATGGCACCTGAGGTTTTCCCCATCGACTCTGCCACTAAACGAACGTTACGCAGTTCATACATGCGTTTTAATACCAAGACGTTTTGCATATCTAGATTCATTGTCATTCTTTTACTCCAGCCAACGTTGCCACGGCATCATAACTCCGCCTCTTATAAAAAAAGACAGGGGATGGTCAATTCTAAGTTTATGGCAGAAAAGCATTTTTTGACCGAGGATTTCCATTTGGTAAATTCGGGTTTTCCTCGTGCTACTTTGGAACTGTTGCTACAGTTTCTTCATCGAAACGATGTACCACAAATAATCGAGGTGACGTATGAAAAAACTAATCGCACTAGTAGGCTTAATGGCTTGTTCTATGAATGTAGCATTCGCTGGCGATGGCTCATACACGGGTACCATTGATATGGCAACTAGCCAAACAAACCAAGTTAATGTGGAGCGCGCGGATTCTAACCTGACTCTTAAAGGTCGTAATGACGCTACTTACGGTGGCGTGATGATTCAAACAGACGCTTCCAACCAACCGATTCAATTGCGCGGCCGTCGCGACTAAGTAATCGAAACCATCCCCCCGCTTTCAATGCCGCGTCCAACGCGGCATTGTTGTTTTTGGTCGATGGCAAGCCAAATTCAACAGAAATCTTTGATAGCTTTTGTTTATCGATAGTTAAAAATTAATTGTTGAAATCTTAATTACCGTTTTTGCGCACCTAAATGATATTGATTCTCATTTGGGTGGGCGTATGATTCTTCTCATCGACTAGAGAGGAATATCGTCATGAGCAATGCATCGATAAATAGTGCATCCATACATTTAGATGCCGCCACAACATCAAAAGTTTCGGCATTCAATAAAATCAAACGCAAAATGCTGATGTTAGGCCCGGTGTTCATTGCGGCGATTGGTTACATCGACCCAGGCAACTTTGCGACAAATATTGAATCAGGATCTTCATTTGGTTACCAGCTACTTTGGGTAGTGCTATGGGCAAACCTAATGGCGATGTTGATTCAGTATTTATCCGCCAAGCTAGGTATCGTCACAGGCAAAAACCTAGCAGAGCATCTACGTGACCACTTACCGAATAAATGGGCGGTGGGCTTCTACTGGATCCAAGCTGAAATCATCGCGATAGCGACAGACCTTGCCGAGTTTATCGGTGCAGCAGTCGGCTTTCAGTTGGTGTTTGGAATTAGCTTAATGGAAGGTGCGATGATCACTGCGGTAGCAACCGTGATGATTTTGATGCTTAACCAGAAAGGTCAAAAACCGCTAGAAGTCGTGATTGGTTCACTTTTGATGTTGGTGGCGGTTATCTACATTGCTGAACTGTTTTTTGCGCATCCTGCGGGCGGTGAAATGGTGAAAGGTCTGCTAACCCCAACCTTTACGGATTCCCATCAAATCTACCTTGCTGCGGGTATTCTAGGCGCGACTGTAATGCCTCACGTGATCTATCTTCATTCTGCTTTGTTCAAAAACAGCTATGGCGAAAGCATTAAAACTCGCCTTCGCACCACTCGCTTTGATGTGTTGATTGCGATGGTGATTGCAGGCTTTGTGAATATCGCGATTGTGGCGATGGCCGCTGCCGTGTTCCATTACTCGGGCAACCAACATGTGGCGGAAATTGAAACGGCATACATGACGCTAACACCACTGGTAGGTAAAGCCGCATCTGTGTTGTTTGGTGTCTCGTTGATTGCTTCAGGCTTGTCTTCTACCGTCGTTGGCACAATGGCAGGTCAGGTGGTGATGCAAGGTTTTGTACGCTTCTCTATTCCAATGTGGGTACGACGCTTTATTACTATGGCACCTTCGTTTGTGGTGATTGGTTTGGGCATGAACACCACCGATATCTTGGTGATGAGCCAAGTGGTATTGAGCTTTGGTATTGCGCTGGCGATTATCCCATTGCTTATCTTTACCAACAGCGAACGCTTGATGGGTGAGTTCAAAAACAACAAATGGGTCTCTTACGCAGGTATGGTTATCGTTACTTTAGTACTGGCACTCAACGGTTATCTGATGGTTACCTTAACCGCTTAATGATTTCTCCCTCCCTTTCTCTGTTGATAAAAAAACGGAAGCCACTTGGCTTCCGTTTTTTGTTTGATGCTGAGAGAATTAGTTTTGCTCAACCACTTCCAATTCAGCTTCACTTTGTTTTGCTACTTCAAGCATCTTACGAATGATGAACGATGCACCAAGTGCGATAGCCACCATTACCACCGCTAGGATAGTCAGCAGTTGGAAGTAGTCACCGTAAACGTGTTGTACGATTTCTTGCGTGATCTCTTGGCCTTTCTCTAGTGCGATAGACGTAGAGAATGCAGCACCTACGATACCACTTAGCGCGATTGCTACAGAGAACAAGCTTACTGAGAAGTTTTCGATGTGCTTAGGTGCCACAGATAGAATGAACGCAACAACCATTGAACCAACGATAACTTCAGCAATTGCTTGGAAGAAGTGAATCGCAAGGAAGATTTCAGGCATGATGATGACGTCTTCGCCAACAGTTGTTACTGCGAACGTAAGGATGCCGAATGCGATAGCGGTTAGCACGAATGCCAATGCAATCTTAGTCGCTGTTGATAGGTGAATGTCGCGTTTTTCTAGCATGCCAAAGAAGCCAGCAACGATAGGGCCACCAACCATACACCATAGTGGGTTCATTGCCATTGCTGCTTCAGGCTCTAGAGGGATGAAGCCAAATAGAGAACCTTTCAGAGTGTTGATCGCTACCATGTTCATTGAAGTCATCATTTGACCGTAATAAACGAAGAAACACGTGGTAAGGAAAGTCACGATCAGGATGGTACCCATCTTCAATGATTCCGCTTTGCTTGCTTTCAACATCAAAGAAACAAAGTAAAGAATCGCTGCACCGCCGATGGCGTAAACGATGTTTTGACCGATATCCATGTTAGAGAACATGAAGAATACCAGTGCAATCATCGCCGCTGAGATGATCGCGAAGAAAATCCAGTTCTTCATGCTTACGCTTTGACGATCTAGATCAGAAGCCACGCCAACCAAGCCTTTGCGGAACACAATTAGCATCACCAATGCGGCGCCAGCCATCACTGCAGAAATAGTGAAACCACCATTAAAGCCGATGATCAGCACAATCATAGGGAACAAGTATTGGCCTAGGAAGGCACCAATGTTGTTCACTGAGTAGTTGATTGGGTAGCCTTTCTCGAAGTCTTCTTGAGACTTGAAGGTACGCTTGTACAAGCTAGGGTAGGAAGGTGACATCAAACCACGGCCGTAGCTTGCTAGTGCGATACCACACATAGAGAGTGGTACGTTGGTAGCCGAAGCACCAAGAACAAGCAGCGCGTAACCAGATGCGAATGCTAAGAAGGCAATCGATAGAGAGCGGTAAGCACCTAAAAATTTGTCAGCGATGAACCCGCCAGCAATCGCAAATAGGGGGCCAATCGCCGAAAATGCACCGACGATCATCATGGTATCAGCTTCGTTGTAATTCAGATCCTCTAAGAAGAAACGCGTCAGACTGACTAACACGCCGTAAAATGATAAGCCAAACATCATTTGGCAGAACATCATAGATTTATTTAGTTTATTCCACATAATTAAATACTCACTATTGCGAGAAAGGTAGTTATTATTTCTGTTAAATGTTACTTAAACGCTATGTTACATATTGAAACAATTGTCGCATAAAACGAAATTAATGCACTAAAATTTCTAATGCGAAACGTTTGCCTCGCTAATGTGTTGTTCTAGATCAACTGAAAATTATGTGAATAAATGACTAAAAAATAACAATTTATAAGACTATTATTCTTTTGTGTTTTTTAAGGTTTTGAAAAGTCGCTGAATTAATAAGCAGAATGAAGAGAAGCGAGAGGCAGGCTGATTTTTATACACGGACAAAGGCGTTGGCGGAATTTTGTCCGCCAACAATGAAAAATATTAATTAGCAAAAACTGATATAAAGTATGCTATTCGCATGGTGGAGCCATATGAATCACCGCGAGTCCACCAAGTGATGTCTCACGATATTTCTTATTCATGTCTTTGCCTGTTTGGTACATGGTTTCGATAACTTTATCTAATGAAATAAGGCATTTGCTGGTGCGTTTCAGTGCCATACGTGATGCGTTAATGGCCTTCATCGCGCCCATCGCATTTCGCTCAATACACGGCACCTGAACCAAACCGCCAATTGGGTCACAAGTCATGCCTAGTGAGTGCTCCATAGCGATCTCTGCGGCAATACATATCTGCTCATTGCTGCCTCCGCGCAGTGCGGTTAAGCCTGCTGCTGCCATAGAGGAAGAAACGCCTACTTCGCCCTGACATCCGACTTCTGCACCGGAAATAGAAGCGTTGGTTTTGTACAAGATACCAATCGCCCCAGCCACAGCTAAGAAGTCTTTCAGCTGTTTGTTGTCGAGCTCTTTGATGAAACGATGGTAGTACATGAGTACCGCAGGGATGACGCCAGCTGCGCCGTTGGTTGGTGATGTGACCACCTGACCGCCAGCCGCATTTTCTTCACTTACTGCGAAAGCAAATAGGTTTATCCAATCCATGATCTCCATTGGATCGTTTTCTACTGCTGCGTTAGCTTCAAGCTTTTTGAGCAGGTTTGGTGCTCGGCGCGTGACGTTCAACCCGCCTTCGAGAATACCTTCGGTATCAAAGCCTCGTTGCATACACAGCGACATCACTTTCCAGATCTGTTCGGCTTTTTGATCGATCTCTTCCTGTTCACGGAAGGCACGCTCATTTTGCAGAATCATTCCACCTAGGCTGAATCCGTTTTGCTCCGCTTTTTCTAACATTTCATCGGCGGATTTGAATGGGTAGGGTACCTGTACTTCCGCTTCGGAACTGTCATTTTCCAACTCGGCTGCGGTTGCAATAAAGCCACCACCGATGGAGTAGTAAGTTTCAAACGCCACCTGATCACCAGCAGCATCATGAGCCGTGATGGTCATGCCATTTTCATGAAGAGGGAGGTTATCACTGTGGAAGACAATATCGTGATCATAGCTAAACACGATTTCATGAACACCTGCGACTGAGAGTGTGCCATGTTCAATAGTATGTTGCAGTGCACTCTTGGCGCTGGTCATTTTAATGGTATCGGGCTTATTGCCCATCAAACCAAGGACGGTGGCACGGTCTGTATGGTGGCCTTTGCCAGTCAGCGATAAAGAACCGTAAAGGTCAACTTGCACCTTGTGCACTTTCGCCATAGAGTCGCTAAGTAGTTGAGTGAAATGGTAACCTGCGAGCATTGGGCCATTGGTGTGGGAACTGGATGGACCGACACCGACCTTAAAAATATCGAAAATCGACAGCATAATTGACTTCCTTTCTCTGCGGACCTTTGTTCAGGTCTCTAGAACGACATTGTTAATTAGATGTTAATGCCTGAAAGAGTATTGGCAAAGCAAATTTTTGTATACAAATTGTTCGCTAAAGTATGAGTAATTGAGATCTGGGTAATGAAGTTAAACAAGGTAGTGATCATTCTAGGTAAGCGCTTAGTGCACGATCAGTTAAGTGCTGAAGGTCGCTCACGCGTGGAAGCGCTGTTGAATGTTTTAAACGAATTTTGTTTTGAGACGGCTGCTTTGGTTTTTTGTGGCGGTGTGACTCAAGGACAAACCGTCTCAGAAGCGGATGCGATGTACCGTTATTTTTGCCAGTTAGCCAAGGCTAGGGAAATCGACTTTCCAGAGCTGCAGGTCATCATCGAGAATCGTTCACTCAATACGGTGCAGAACATGCAAAATGCCGCTGCGGAATTATTGATAAGTGGCCTTTGCGAAACTGGGCAAACCATTGAAGTCACATTACTCTCCAATGACTATCACCTAGAGCGCATCATCGAGATTCAAACCTTAATGGATGAACAAGGCTTATTGCGCGTGTTGAAGTCGCGTTGTGCGGACATGGGGGTAAAGCTCAATATTCCACTCGATCTCTCGCATCATGTGAGTGTGCCTTACCCAAATACCGGCGTTTTAGCGGAAGCGTTTTTGTTGTTTGATGAACTCACGACTTACCGCGTGTATCTTGAGGGAGTTAAGCGTGGTGCCTTTGAACGTGATCTCACTGAGGTACGAGCAAAGCCTTTAGCCATTGCTCTTGGAGCGATAGAAAAGCTTCAAGCGCTCGATTTAGAGCCTCAAGTTCGAGGGCAAATTGCAGATATGAAAAAGGCCATCGAAATGACGGCCTTTGATGATTCAGTGGTTGCAGCAGAGCAAGCGTTGGCAGTGTTTCATCCGATATTAACGGCGTTGAACCTGCAACTTGACCCCGAAGCGAATGGCTAGTTAAGCCACTTCAACTTATTGACGTTTAAGTTCGCGACGTGTGCGTACGGCACTTAGCGCGATTAGGCTGTAACACAACAGCTCCATACCTTCTTCTGAGATGTTTTTCACATCGCGTACGTAGTGCTCGCCCATTACGTGTTGCCAGAAGCTGCCCATGCCGTATAGGCGGGAGAACACCAACAACAAGATCACCGAACCGATAAGCAGCTTCATGTAAGGTGATTGTAGAATGGTAGCCATTTCGTTCACGGTGCCTTTACCGCCTTGGTACGCTTTCGCACAAGCCAGTGCAGTTAGTGCAAGAGCAGGGAAGACCCAAGAACCGTGGTGAATCATGTCGAACCAGTAATCCATTTCGCGAATCATCAATACCGCGAAAAAGCCAGAGATAAGGATCGCGGCGTGTGATAAGTGAGCGTCTTGCTTGGAAACATGGTAAAACGACCAAGAAGCACAAGCGAGCATAATTAGCTGTAACGTTTGAGTTATAGAAGCTTCACCGAGCCCAGAGCCCAGTAAAACATAATCTACGCGAATACTCAGGTTCACTAGAATACTAATCGCAATGATGGTCAATGCACTCAACATCGATTTGTAGATAACGCGTTTTGATTCTTCAGTAATTTTTGAGTGTGCGTTTACAATGTTGGATTGTGCCGATTTAGTTTGTTTGACAGTATCTGTTTTCATCCTGGCCACCCGCTCCAATAAAAATGTGGAAAAAACGTGAAATTTCGTGATTTTCGCGAGAGATTTTATTGCCCAAGTGGAAAGTAATGTCAGGGGAATGTCAGAAATAAAACGCTGTTCGATATGGTGTCGCTATGCGGTAAGGCTGATAAATAAAGAGCTAAGTGTCAGAAATCTTGAATATTTAGAGAAAATAAAAAGGAGCATGAAGCTCCTTTATTGTGAATTGTGTAATCTTAGATTGCGTAAATGTTAACCATTACGACTCAGCATTTTCTTTATGGTTTTTACGGTAATATTCCCACTGCTCAACACGCTCATTTTCAGACAATAGACAGTAAGTTACGCGTTCACCGTTTTCTGTCACTGTATCTAGTTCACCACCTTGCTGCACGCAGTACACTGCTGCTGGGTTTGCTGCTGATGTGTATTCGTTTGAGCGAGTTGCACCTTCATAAGTAGAACAACCTGCCAGCACCGTTGCTGCCGCCACTGCCGTTACTAAAGCCGCCTTTTTCATTCTTGATCTCCGCGTGGGAATTACGAGTAGTGTATTGATTATAGGAGAGTTTAAGAAAAATACTGTCTTATGTTTGTTAAAAACACGACGCTTGAAAGGGAATTCTGTGTAATTTTGGAATTTGCTCACTGTTCGTCTGGATACCCATGTATCTCGAGGTTATCTTGGCTGGCATTGTTGTAGTCTTGCTCAAATTGAAACTTGGGAATAGTTATGAATTTCGGTAGTATGCGCGCAAAACATTCACAGCGGATCCTGCGATGAGACACTTAAAAACAACTACGCACCCAGACATCGAACATTTGGATGACAAAATCATCTTTCAGCGTACTGCAGCACGTGCCATTGTGCTTGATGGTGAAGATGTTCTTCTCCTCTACACTGAGCGTTACCACGACTACACTCTGCCGGGTGGTGGTATTGATGAAGGTGAAGACGTGATTGCAGGTTTGGTTCGTGAACTCGAAGAAGAGACTGGTGCGAAGAACATTCACAATATTAAGCCATTTGGCATCTTTGAAGAGTTTCGTCCTTGGTTCAAAGACGATGCGGATGTGATGCACATGACGTCTTACTGCTACACGTGCAAGATTGACCGTGAGCTAGGTGAAACGTCTTATGAAGATTACGAAGTGAAAAACGGCATGCGTCCAGTTTGGATGAATGTACATGATGCGATTGCGCATAATGAAAAGACGATGGCAGAAAGCCCTAAAAAGGGAATGAGTATCGAGCGCGAAACGTATTTACTTCAGTTGATCGCAAAAGAGCTGCTGTAAATTACACCGACTAACGCTATAAACCCCGCCCAATAAAAAAGTCCGAGCTCCCCCCCGGAACCCGGACTCATTCCAGACGCGCAAGCGAAGCGTCATCTTGAGTTATCTACTTCTAAAAACAATAGCTGTTTTATATTCATTATGTAAATAATTATTAGGTCTAACCTGATGGATTACACACCAATTACATCGCTATAGTGACAGATATCATAAAGCCAACTGCTAGAACCTGTGTACTTTGAGTCTAACTACTGCTAATTCTTACTTTCGAGATAAGATACCGTAACTTTTTTGAACATGTTTGTACCAAGATCACGAGTTGGAATATACGCATGTACAAAATATAAAATTACAAGATGTATACCCAAGTGACTTCAAGATGCAGGATTCAGAGCGTTGTCATTGATTCGAGGTCAAGGAAAACAACGCAGCGTAATAGCCAGCTCTTTCCAAGTTGTTTGACGCAGAAGTCGAGTCAATGACACGCTCCCAAAGGGCACTCTTTGCAAATAGTAAGGGTCTTGGCTTGTATACTTTGTTGTCGACTCTTGATTTAGACCCACTAGACCTTTAAATCGCCGTCTCGTCTACAAACCCAGTCATTCTCGCTGAACCTAGCATCTCGAGATTACTTGGGTATATAGCACTATAGGTTGATTAACGGCGGAAGAGGTTTTAAGTCGACTAATGGTTGATTATTGGCTGTAAAGTTGGAGCCGAACAAAGCAAACGACTTCAGTCGTTGGGGGATCACTTCTCCTAAATTGACGATCTGGTTCAATGCATAAAATCGCGCAACATATTGAGTGGTTTCCGTTGGTAATGTTAATGATGAATATTGATTAGTTTTAGCTTGCCGTATTGCTCTGTCAACACGCCCTTCCCCTGCGTTATATGCCGCTAAGGTAAGGGCAAGGTCTTCACCAAACTTGTTGTACAAAAAGGCTAAATAATCGAGTGCTGCATCTGTACTTTCATGAGGGTTAAATCTTTCGTCTTTCGTTGCGTCTATTCTCAATCCAAAACGTTTAGCGGTAGATGGTACTAACTGCCATAAACCAGCTGCACCAGCGTGAGATACTGCTTGGGTGTTATAAGATGATTCAAGCATAGGAATGAGAATCAAAGATTTAGGTAATGATTTCTTCGTTAAACGATCGGCAATGTGCCCAACAAGCATTTGAGAGTGTGTAAGGCGATTGTTTATTTGCTCTTGATAGGGTTGAAGGAGGGCTAATTGCTGCTGGATCGCTTGAGCGCGAGGTTGGCCGTAGACGACTTGAGAGATAAGCAAACTTGCTATGAATAAAAAAGTGCCCGCCCTTCGGTGTAGGAATGGTTGCAATGAGAGCGGGCGAATCAAACTGACGTTAGAAGGTGTGTTCTTCATAGGTATGTTGAACAGGATGTTTGAGTTGATTCATTAGCTCATGAAACGCCGCGGAGCTTTGTCCATTGCGTTGATTAAACGTTTGGCACTGCTTAATTAAACCCTCAAGAGTATTCCATTGAGCTCTGGCTTTGACGTTCAGTTTTGCAGGAAGCGCATTAAATATACGTTGCACACTTTGTTCATTCGTTGGGAGGTGTAGCTTTCTCATGCACAGACTTCTTTCTGTAGCATTGGCACCGAGCTGATTGAGGATTGGCATTTGTTTCGCGATATTGTTATTTAATGCTTCACTGTCAAACGTTAAATAGATTGAAGCTTGCTCTTGAAGAAGCACTAATAACTCTTGGTAGAGTTTTATGTCAACTGCGATGCTTTTCACAAATGTTTGAATTAACTGAGACGTCGGTGAAGCCATGCAAATTTCCTCATTAGTCGGTTTATTCGTGACCAGTGTGGAACTGCATTAGTGCTTTCGATAAAGCCTTGGTATCTAGGCTCAACTCGCCTTTGGTTAAGGCGCTACGAATCTGTTCCACCTTTTCCATATCAACATTAGGAAGAGAGGCCATCTCTTTTTGAGCTTTATCGATAGCAGAGGTGTCGGCTTGGAAACTGTGCTCTTGAACCTGAGCTCTTACTGGTGCTTCAAGAGGCTTTTTTGTTGTCTGTTGTAAGCTTGTATGCGGTACATGTCCGCCGGCAACTTTATCGATTTTCATTTTGTAATCCTCAATCATCGTCTTCTATTGAACTTAGGCGACCATAGATTGACGATGGTTAAATCAAATTTATGATTTTTTGTGCTCAAAACCTTTGCATCTTGAAACGTATTTTAAGTATTTACGAGCAATCTTGCTTAAAATTGATAACTGGAGTCCAAAATCAAAATTGTGTGTGTGCTTGGTTTAGCCCAGTAACAATGGCGTGTACGACTTTACCTGAAGTTTTATTTTGAACCTCGATTTGCTCTCCTCGGTAGCCAGTTTCTAGCGCGATGCCTTTTGTTGTTGCCTTAAACCCATCTTTAGTGGCTATCAAGACAATCTCATTTCCTTTTTCAATCAATGCTGGTGTTTCAACGTTGCTCTGACTTAGCAACTGACCACTGCGAATTCGTCTTGCTGCTTCGTTGCCGCTGACTTTTGAGATTTTGGTAAAAAAGCTGTCTTGTTTTGAGAGTGTTCTACGTTCGATTTTTAGGTCGGCAGCAGATATCAGGGAGCCACGGTCAACGGTGTTGTTCGCTACAACGACATCTAAAGACACGCGAGACTTTATAGTTACGTTTATACGCCAGCTACTTGTTAAGTCATCACAACTAACTGAGCGCTTTAGGTTACCAACAGGTTGTGATTGGTGATCTCGCGCTGAAATGACGAGTGGTTGGCTACACTCAGGTAAATGATTTACTGATTTTGGTACCCATAAATCGTAATTCAGCTGATAGTTACCCCATCCCGCATTATTGGCATATCGCGTTACTTCTTGTTCAAACTGAGCAGAAACATGCTGTCTAACGATGCCTTCATTAGATGATCCTATGGCTATATTTGGGGTGAAAGAAAGCCCCAAAACTGTCAGAGCCATTATATTAGGAAACATCCTCGTCTTTCGCTTCCTAGTCCTATTGTTTTCTTCCGTAATGCGGAAGTTTGATTTCCGTTCATCTGTATAATGCATTGATTAATAAGCTTTATTTTGTTGGCATGTATTTTGTTTCTTATTTGTCAGAATTACAACGACTTAAAGGAAACTTGAATGGCGATCACATTTGATAGTGCTCTAGGCGTTCACCCAGACGCACTTAACTTCCGTGTTCAGCGTACCAAAGTACTCGCCAGTAACCTAGCAAATGTTGATACCCCGGGATACCTGGCAAAAGATTTAAGTTTTACCACTGTTATGAGCCAAATGAGCGCTGGGGGTGTAAACAAGCCGATTCCAAAGTTTCAGGTTCAAACACAGTACACGGTGCCGTACCAAAATAGTAAAGATGGGAATACGGTGGAACTTGGTGTAGAGCAGGCAAAGTTCACCCAAAACAATATGGACTTTCAAACCAGTTTGACGTTTCTGAATATGAAATTTAACGGACTGGCGAAAGCAATTGAAGGACGTTAAATATGTCATTTACTGATATTTACTCAATCACTGGCTCGGCGATGAATGCACAGACCGTGCGATTGAATACCGTTGCGAGTAACTTGGCGAATGCGGATGCGGTGTCCGCTAACCCAAATGATGCTTATAAAGCACTAAAACCTGTTTTTGCCACGGTTTACAACAAAACTCAAATGGCAACAGAAAACGGTGCGTACCCGAATGCAGAAGTGCGTGTTGTTGACGTCGTTCAAAGTGCTGGCCAGGCAGAAAAGCGATTTGAACCTCATAACCCTCTAGCAAATGACGAAGGTTACGTCTACTACCCTGATATTGATGTTGTGGCAGAAATGGCAGATATGATGTCTGCAACGCGTAGTTTTGAAACTAACGTTGAAGTTCTTGCCAATGTGAAAAGCATGCAACAAGGTTTGCTTAAGCTAGGGCAGGGTAGTTAATGAGTCTTGCACAATATACTGCACTATCCGCAGACACACCCGTGTCATTGGCTTCAAATGACACTCCTGCTGTTGCTAACAACCCTAGGGACACAAGCAATCCTGCTTCATTAGAGAATGAGTTTATTACTCTGATGGTCGCGCAAATTCAAAACCAAGACCCTCTTAATCCATTGGACGGAACCGAATATGTGGGCCAGCTAGCACAATTCTCGCAAGTTCAGAGTATGGAGAACATGTCCGGCCTGATGCAAAACAGCATGGTATTGCTCGATAACATGCAGGTGCTATCTACCGCTGGTTTGGTAGGCCAAACAGTTTATGTCTCTTCAAACGAGTTTGAGCTTAATGATGGCGTGCAAAGCGGACGGATTGAGTTAGGTCATGCATCGAATCAAGTCACGCTTGTCGTTAAAGATGAGTATGGTCAAAAAACAAAAGTGCCACTTGGTGCACATGCTGCTGGGGACGTGGACTTTTCTATAGATCCAGAAAAGCTCGGTTTAAAGCCAGGCAAATATTCGGTCTCAGTTGAAGTAGAAGAAGGTCAGGCTAGCCCAAATGTTTTGCTAGCAGGAAAAGTCGAACAGGTGCGCATCCCAAGTACTGGTGGCGCAGCTCTAGTTAAAGTTGACGGTGTCGGTAGCGTCCCGTTTTATCAAATCTCTCAGTTTGGTGCTTAACCCAATAAGGAAAATATAGGTCAGTTATGAGCTTTAATATTGCACTAAGTGGCTTAAATGCTACTAACTCGGAATTGAATACGATCAGTAACAACATTGCGAATGCATCGACATTCGGTTTTAAGGGGGCTCGAACCGAGTTCTCATCAGTATACAGTGGTATGCAAGCTAGTGGCGTTGAAGTGGCATCAATTTCGCAGAACTTTGATAAGAACGGCACAGTGACCAGTACAGGCCGTGCAATGGATCTTGCTATAAATGGTAATGGTTTCTTTGTGACTAAAGACCTTTCTGGGCAAACGCTGTACACTCGCGCTGGTATTTTTGCTCCCGATAAAAACAATTATGTTGTCGCTAACAACGGTGCAAAGCTGCAAGGTTACAGTGTCGATAGTAATAACCAGCTTATGTCAGGTACTGTTGGTGACATCAAAATTTCTAACGCTTCTTTGGGCGCAAAAGCGACTGATAAAATGGATTTTGTTGCTAACTTTGATGCGACTTCTCCAGTTATTACCGCGGCCTTCGATTCAAAAGATCCCAAGACTTTCAGTTCTTCGTACACAACAAAAGTACATGACTCGTTGGGTAACTCCCACACAGTAACTCAGTACTTTACTAAAACCGCGGATAATACGTGGCAAGTGAACATTCAAGTTGATGGTGGCTCGACAGCTTTGACTGCTCCCACCACGGCGCAGACGGTTACTTTTGACACTGAAGGTAAATTAGCAACACCTACCGCTCCTTTCAATATTGCATTCAAAGCTCCTGGTGCACAGGATATGAGCATCGATGTTGACTTAGCAGGTACAACTCAGTTTGGTGCGGCTTTTGGCGTAAGCACAAACAACCCTAATGGGTATGCATCAGGTGAATTAACAGGTGTTCGTGTTGAAGATAATGGTGAGGTTTACGCAACTTACACGAATGGACAGTCTCTTCTACAAGGCCAAGTGGTTCTGGCTGATTTTGCAAGCCCTCAAGATCTAAACAAGGTTAGTGGCACTGCTTGGACTCAAAGCTTTGGGTCAGGCTCTCCTGCGATTGGTGTTCCTGGTACAGGTGTTCTTGGTAGTTTAACTCCTGGTGCCTTGGAGGGTTCAAATGTCGATTTGACTAACGAGTTAGTGAGCTTAATGACGGCTCAACGCAACTATCAAGCAAATGCAAAGACCATTTCGACCAGTGACAAGCTGACTCAAGCCTTATTTAACGCTGTTTAACGAGGTCTGATATGGATAGCTTGTTATTTACTGCGACATCGGGAGCTAGCCGAGTACTAAAAGCTCAGCATGTACGCTCCAACAACTTATCAAATGCTGATACTGCAGGTTTTCGTGCAGATATGGAAAGAGTGCAGAGTGTTCCAGTGCAAGGCGCTGGTTTTGACGGTCGAACAATGGTCGTCACTAACTCTGCTTCAACTCGTTTTGATGCCGGAGACTTGATTAAAACAGGTCGTCCACTTGATATCGCAGTTCGAGGAGATGGCTTTTTTGCTGTTGAAACTCCTGGCGGTGAAGAAGCTTATACCCGAGCGGGTAATATCAAAGTCGACACTTTTGGTGCTATGAGTATCAATGGCTTTCCTTTGCTCGGCGAAAACGGTCCTCTCGTGTTGCCTGACTATCAAAAAGTAGAAATCAGTGAACGAGGAAGAGTGTCAGTTACACCACCAGGTGGTGGTGCTGAACTAGAAGTTGGCACTCTGAAAATGGTAAATCCACCGCAAGGGCAGTTACAGAAAGAGAGTGACAGCCTTTTGCACAATGTTGACGGTGGCCCATTCCCAGTCGATGAAACGGTACAAATCGCCCCTGAACATCTAGAAGGTAGCAACGTGTCTGCGATTGATGAATTACTTAATGTCATGTCATTGACGCGAAACTTTGAAATGCAAGTTCGCATGATGAAAACCGCTGAAACTCTAGCTCAGGCCGGCAACAAATTAATGGCGGCGAGATAAATTCGCCTCCCAAGGAGATAAGCAATGCACTCTGCATTATGGGTAAGTAAAACAGGCATGGCAGCCCAAGATACCAAAATGACTGCCATCTCGAACAACCTTGCAAACGTCAACACAGTCGGCTTTAAGCGTGACCGAGTTGTGTTTGAAGACTTGTTCTACAGTATTCAACGCCAGCCAGGTGCACAAGTTGACCAAGTTAACGAGCTACCAAGTGGTGTTCAATTGGGTTCTGGTGTTCGTGTTGTGGGCACACAAAAAGTGTTTACTCAGGGCAACACGCAGAATACTAACCAGCAGTTTGATCTAGCGGTTATGGGACAAGGCTTTTTCCAGATCGAAAACTCTGATGGCCAAATCATGTACACCAGAAATGGTCAATTCCATATCAACTCTGAAGGTTTGATGGTGAATAGCCAAGGTTTGCCGTTAGAGCCACAAATTCAGATTCCAGACAATGCCGCGGCTATT
Organism: Vibrio sp. D401a; assembly: GCF_030248515.1. Classification (NCBI taxonomy): domain Bacteria; kingdom Pseudomonadati; phylum Pseudomonadota; class Gammaproteobacteria; order Vibrionales; family Vibrionaceae; genus Vibrio; species Vibrio sp. D401a. The sequence goes on from NZ_JAHGAI010000046.1 coordinate 71,478, forward strand.
TCGGTCGGTGTTGATGGCACAGTGACCTCTGTAAGCGCTGATGATCCAACGCCTCAGCAACTTGGTCAAATTACACTGGCGAAGTTTATTAACCCTGCTGGTCTAGAAGCGGTAGGCGGAAACCTGTTCAAAGAAACAGAAGCAAGTGGTGCTGCTGATGAACTCGTTGCCGGTGAAGATGGTGTTGGTAGCATTAAGCAAGGTGCATTAGAAGGCTCTAACGTACAAGTGGTTGAAGAAATGGTTGATATGATCACTACACAACGTGCTTACGAAATGAACGCTAAAGTTGTATCTGCTGCTGATGACATGCTGAAGTTTGTCGCACAATCAATGTAAGTAATGTGGTGATGATGAAAGACAAAGCAATAAAAACGCTTTCCCAAGCTTGGGTCTTAATCGCGGTGTTGTTAGTTGGCTGTGCTGGAAGGCAGGAATTTGTACCTCCCTCTCCAGACAGTGAAGAGTATGCGCCGCCAAAATTAGACTACACGTTACCAGAAGCCAAGTCCGGTAGTCTTTATCGTCACCAATATACGATGACGCTTTTCCAAGATCGTCGTGCTTATCGTGTCGGGGATATTCTTACGGTTCTTTTGTCTGAAGAAACGGAGTCGAGCAAAAAGGCTGGCACTCAATTTGGTAAGAAGTCTGGCGTTAATTTTGCTGCCCCGACCATAGGCACTAAAACTATTGATGAGTTGGGTGTCAGCATTGATGGAAGCCGAAGTTTTGATGGCAGCGCTTCTAGCTCTCAAGGTAATAAACTGCAAGGGGCAATTACCGTTACAGTTCATGAAGTATTACCAAATGGTGTGCTTCGAATTAGCGGTGAAAAGTGGTTACGACTCAATCAAGGTGACGAGTTTATTCGTTTGAGCGGTATTATCCGGGTTGATGATATCAGCCGAAATAACCAAGTGTCATCTCAGAGAATCGGTGACGCGCGAATCACATACTCAGGCCGTGGCGCATTGGCTGATAGCAATGCTGCGGGTTGGTTGACTCAGTTCTTTAATAGCCCTTGGGTACCATTCTAATGAAACAACACAGAGCCTTTTTATCTTCACTCCTAATGGTGTTGTCTTTAGGAGTTGTGACTACGACTCAAGCGGAAACAGAAATTAATTTGATGGATTTGGTGGATGTGCAAGGCATACGTCAAAACCAATTGGTGGGTTATGGCCTAGTGGTTGGCCTCAATGGGCAAGGTGACCGTAACCAAGTTAAATTTACCTCCCAATCAATCACAAATATGTTGCGCCAATTTGGAGTACAAATTGATGACAGCATGAACCCCAAGCTAAAAAACGTCGCATCAGTGAGTGTGACGGCATCAGTAGACCCAATGGCTGGCCCAGGTCAAACCTTAGATGTAGTTATCTCGTCTATAGGCGATGCTAAAAGCCTACGTGGTGGCACCCTACTATTGACGCCACTACGCGGCATTGATGGTGAGGTTTACGCGGTCGCGCAGGGGAATGTTGTGGTAGGCGGGTTGTCAGCTGAGGGAAAAAGTGGCTCCAAAATCAACATTAATATTCCAACGGCGGGTCGTATTCCTAACGGTGCAACGCTGGAACGAGAGATTGCTACTGATTTCAATGAACGTGAAGAGATTACCCTCAATCTACGCAAACCAAGTTTTACTACAGCGAAAAACATAGCTCGCGAAATCAATAGTACTTTTGGTCCTAATGTCGCGAAAGCTATTAGTAAGGCGCGAGTGGAAATGCGTGCGCCTATGGATACTCAGCAACGTGTAGTCATGATGTCCATGTTGGAAGAAATGAGTGTTGTAGAGGGAAGAAAGCCAGCTCGAATCGTCTTCAATTCACGTACTGGTACTGTTGTGATTGGTAAGAACGTCAAGGTGGGTGAAGCTGCTGTCAGTCATGGCAATCTCACAGTACGTATTTCAGAATCACAGCAAGTGAGCCAACCAAATGCGTTTGCTGATGGTGAAACTAAAGTGGTTGATCAAACTCAAATCGACATTGATGAAGAGCAAGCTCAAATGGTGATTTGGCCTCCGGGCACTGAATTGAACACGATTGTTAACGCTGTAAATAGCCTAGGTGCTACGCCAACTGATTTGATGTCAATTTTACAGGCCCTAAATGAAGCGGGTGCACTCAATGCCGAGCTAGTCGTCATCTAAGGGGAATCAAAATGAAGTTAGATAATGACCAAAATCAACTATCGAATGTACTGTATCACGACAATAGTGCGCTAAATAAAATCAAAAATAGTCATGATGATGAAGCGACGCTTGAAGCGGTAGCAGGCCAGTTTGAAGCCATGTTCCTGCAAATGGTACTGCGTCAAATGCGCAGCAGTAGCGATGTTATAGCAGATAAAGACAGTCCTTTTTCAAGTCAGCAGCAAGGGGTTTTTCGAGACATGTACGATGGCCAACTCGCCATTGAACTAGCGAAAAAACAAAACTCAGGCATCGCAAATATGTTAGTGCAACAATTGAGCCCTTCAATGCGCGAAGTTGAACTCAGAGGGGCGTTAGCGGTTGGCTCTGCAAATGATATTAAGTTCCAAACGATGGGATTGAAAGAAGCGGAATCTACATCACAACTTTATCAAGATGGTGCCCTAAAAATGGATGATGCTCTTAATTCTTCAACTGAAGCGGTCGCCTCAGTAAGACAAGTACTAAGTGAGGCTGGGATGACAACGGCGTTTTCTCAGCCACTTAATCGAAAAGTGGAGCTGTAGATGAACCTGGTTAATATTGCACTATCAGGCTTAAATGCAAACAGAGTTGCACTGGATGTGACTGCTCAAAACGTTGCCAATATTAATACTCCTGGCTACAGTCGTCAGCAAGCGGTTAATGCGTCAGTCGGCGCGGGAGCCTATGATCGTCTCAGCCCGGGAGCTGGTGTTGAAGTAACGAGCATCCGACGTGTTGCGGATCAGTTTTTAGTGAAACAGACTTGGTCCACCAATAGTTTGGCAGGCTACGCTTCAAACTATACGGTTAGTATGAGTTTGTTAGAGAATACGTTATCTGCAGATGGCTTTAGCGTTTCAGCAGGCTTAGATACATTATTTGCTTCATTGAATGATGCGACAGTAAAACCTGAGTCTATCCCATACCGCCAGCAGATCATTAATGAATCGGAAGCGCTTTCGCGTCGTTTTAATACCTTAACTGAGTCACTGCATAATCAACATAAAGATATGAGTGATCAGCGAACCGCGGCGACGTCACATGCGAATAGCCTACTTAGTAACATCGCACAAGTTAACAAGCAGATCACTGAAATGCAGGGAACCGGAGGGAATCCTGCACATCTTATGGATGCTAGGGATTCTCTGATTGGTGAACTATCACAAGTGATCGAAGTAAAGACCACGAATCAACCTGATGGCACAATCCAAGTTACCTTAGCCTCCGGACAGCCCCTAGTCATGGGGTCTGAAGCAGGGAAGATCAAATCCACGCCAGATCCAGCAGATCCTTATATGGCGACTTTGAATGTTGAATTTGGGAAGCAAGACTTTGCTGTATCAGGAGCCGTAGGCGGCAAGCTAGGTGCCATTACGGATTACCAAAATGATGTATTAAAGCCAAATTTAGTGGCTCTCGATGATATGGCGAAATCTCTGGCCGATGAATTTAATACGATCTTGGCTACAGGAAAGGACTTGAATGGCAACGCGGGTAAGCCCCTCTTTAGTTATGACCCCGCCAACCCTTCCGCTAGTCTAACTGTTACAGATATTCAGCCAGATGAGTTGGCGTTCTCTAGTGATGGAACACCAGGTAATTCAGATGTGTTGAGTAGCGTCATAGAGCTGAGTAACAAGCCCGTTGCTATCACTGGCTACGGTTCTTTAAGTTTAAATGATGCGTTTACAGCTATGGTTGGTGAGACTGCTATTAAAGCTCGCCAAGCAAGTGCAGACTTTGATGCCAAACTAACGGTAAACAAACAGGCTCATGCTGCACGAGATAATGTGAGCGCAGTAAACAGTGATGAAGAAGCCGCAAACCTAATGACATTTGCCAATGCTCATAACGCGAATATGAAAGTGATTAGCACTGCAAATGAGCTTTTCGATTCCGTGTTGCAGTTATTCTAGAAAGGAAATAATGATGCGAATTAGTGACAATCAGTTTAGTCAAATGATGTTACAAAGCCTGCAAGGTAATAATGCGGGCCTCGGCAAAGTGCTGCAACAAATGTCGACAAGCGAGCGTTTGACAAAAATATCAGATGACCCGATGGCTTCGATTAAATTGCTTAATCTTGAGCGAGAAGGTAGCGCTATTAACCAATATCAATCCAATATTGCTAACGTCAAAACCACTCTTTCTAGTCAAGAAACGCACTTAGACTCGGTGAATGAGAGCTTAAAAAGTATTCGTGATCTTGTATTGTGGGGAGCGAACGGTTCACTAACGGATGCTGACCGTGATGGCATGATTACGGAGCTTAAGAGTTTACGAGATTCCGTTGAGTCATCATTTAACGCTCAAGATGAAGAAGGTCATTATCTGTTCTCAGGGACGAAGACAGATACTCCAGCAATTAACAGTGCTGGTGGTACTTATGTTGTCGATGGTAACGGTGATAAGCGTGTCGTGACAGTTGCCAAGGGCGTTACAATGGAATCGAATATGACCGCCAAGGACATACTAGAGCTGGGTGGTGGTAATAATGTACTCAACCAAATTGATGCACTAATTGCGGAATTTGAGACTCCGAGTCCTAATTTTAGAGCAGCAGTAGACGCAACACTTCAAGTCATAGATGATACATCTGCCAATGTTCTAGGAGCAATGACAGAGATTGGTGGTCGTCACAACAATTTAGACCTCCTTGATAGCGCTCACGGAGAGAATAAACTGTTTGTCGATAAAGTGAGCAGTGACCTTTCCGCGTTAGATTATGGTGAGGCTTCTGTGCGTTTGAGTAACTATCTTGCAGCTTTACAAGCGACCCAAGCGAGTTACGTGAAGATCAACGATCTTAATTTGTTTGACCGTCTATAAGGTTAGGAAGTTTTTTTATGGTAATGAGCACAGTAGAGGTTAGGCCGCATAGTATTCGACTAGGTGGTCAAGAACAGACCTCTATCATGCCAACTCGGTCAGCGGACTCTAGCAGTAAGATAACACCGCGACCACAACCCTCTCAGGCTGGCACGACGTCAGCCTATTCTGTTTCTGGGGTACTACTGACCCAAGGGCAGCAACAAGCGACGTCGGTGCAAATTGCGTCTAAGTCTTTGCAAGTTATTGGCAAAGAGCTTACCTCGATCAAGCGACATCTGTCGCAAGCCTTGAATGTGGGAGCTCAAAATGTATCGGGTTTACAGGACAACTTAAGTCGTTCAAAACAGAACTTACATATCGCTCTCGAACAAGCTAGGTTTGACGGTAAAAAAGTAGTAGACAACGAACTTAATCTAAAACTTGATAGAGCTGATATTCGCCGTTTTTCAATTCCAGGGTTAAATGTTCATAGGTTGAGTGAAAAGCCAGAGCAGATTCGTTTAGATTTTCCGCAAGGTCAGTCAGTAATGATTCAATTCGATGGGCAAGCCGATGGGAATCGCACAGTAAAAATGCTCGATCGCAGTTTAATTGCTATGGGCATGCGCGCATCGCTTGCCGAAGACGGAACGATCTTATTCGAGGCTAGAGAGGGAGCATATAGCCAAATGCAACAGCGTGTGTTTGTTACTGGTGAGGGGCACCGTTTCCCTGCAGGACAGGCAAATACGTTGAGTTTAAAAGCTGAGCCCGATGGTATAACAGAGCTCGGTTTTGATTTGGGTTCACGCGATGGCATCAAACAGTCTATTGCTAAGGTTAATAAGCACCTGCAACACGTACATAGCAGTTTGGATCAAGCTAAGTCATTTCATGGCGAGCTTCAAACCCAGATGCAGTCGATCCAAAGCCAGGCAAAAGTACTGCCAGTGGACAAAGTAAACAGTACATTAGATAGCTTTTTAGCATCATCTGATCAATTTACATCGACTTTCCAAGCACTTAATGCACAAGCAAATGTGCGTCGGCATACTGTAGTGGCACTGTTGAAATAACCTATCAAGAGTACAGCAAGATTCCCTTCTCGGTTTTATGTGTGATTTCAAAAATTAGAAAAGAGTTGGGTATCACCTTTCTAGATCGTTATTAAAAGAGATTATAGCCCTTTCGTTCATCTGTTCTGGAATGACGGTTGTGGTGTGTATTTTGTTTTATATTTTTCATCCGCTCAATGTTCTTGTGGGTCATTCCCGACATCGACAAAGGAGCGGAGTCGGGAATCTCTTTCTTATCTTGAACTCTATTCCGTGTGCTCGGCAGGTTCTGCGACCGAGCGATGGAGTTTTTGGAATAACCATCCTAATCCAATCAGTGATGCACCTAGGCCCAAGAAGCTGATCGCACGCCAGAAGCCATCCAATGAGCGAACATCCCACAGGAACACCTTAAGCGCGACGCACGCCAACACGGCTAAACCAATGCGTTGAATCGTCATTGCTTTGCGGGTTGCGCCAACCCAAGTCAGCAAGCCTCCGACAATCAAACCAGCAATTGAGTAAGTAAACAGCTCTGCCATGCCAGTCGGCTGAGCGAGCGTCATCGAGATAGGTTGCCAGAACTGGCGAATCGACATACCTAACCAAATGGCTGCCAAGATTAGGCCAAAGCTGGCGACCACAGGGCGAGGGATCTGCAACGTGTTCCAACGCTTGTAAGTGGTTACTAGCAAAACAATCGCAGGCAGTAACCAGCCAAGAGACAGCATGTTGAACACAGGCATGGATTCCGCGGAAACATTATTGACCATCAACGGTGATTCAAGGCTATTGAGCAACATCATCAGCACAACAAAAGCGCCCCAAAGTAGATAGCTGTAAGCTTGATAAACGCGCTCTAGTTGCTGCGCAAACTGGCTGCGATAGCTGTAAACCAACCCCATCACTAATGCTTGGTTAGCAAACACAATCGCCGAAGTGAAATCGATGTAGCCCAGGTAACCGTATTGCCCTGTGAGCCAGTAGTTGGTTTGGGTGAAGACCGCCATCAAGAACACGTGTAAAAACGCCCCTTCAAACCAATTGGCGAGTTCTGTATCTGAGCGATGTAACACAGTGTGAGCGTAAGCAAGAATTGCCAACGACGGCAGGTAACTGATCAACACCCAAGCCCAGTGTCCCGCATTGACAGGTTGCCACTCTGGAATAAACGGTAACAGCGTAAGACGTACGACTAAGATGCCCATGGCGACTTTCACTGCCCAATTCGCTGGGCGGAAAACATTGGCTTGAGTCTGCAACGCCATAACCGCCACTTGAATCGAAATAGCAGTCGTGAGCCACGTATCATTCAGCCAGACAAAAGCCGTTCCGGCAATAATGGCATGCATGATGGCTGAGCATTCCAGTGCCAGCGCTTTGAACCTTTGTCCAAGTAAGGCGTAGTAAACCGCAATCACGGCGGTGAAGAGCGTCCAACCTAGAACATGACCGCTCATGAACTCGTAAGTGTAGAGCAGGGTAATCAAGGTCATCGCAGGGGCGAGCACAAGGAAGAGGATACCTGTCAGTTGAGAGCGGTCACCTGCGAGTGTCTGGAATAATGTTCGCAATGCAATCAACACAATACTGATGCCGAGCGCGAGCAGTACTGGCGTTTGTCCTTCAGCCATGTAGATAGATTCAAGCGCAATAGAAAGCAGCATGATCGCGGTAGAAGGCACCAATATCGATGGTAGATAGACTCTTAATGACCAAGTTTTACGAATGGCGGGTAGCCAAATCATGGCAGTAAAGAAGGCATAGAAGTAAATCATCTCAGCGGTATCAACGCTAGACATGCGAGCTAATGCCGACAGCACTAATAATGTCATCGCGAGAGCAATACCTGTCGGTGGATGCATCCATCTGCCTTGGCAATGACGATAACGCGGTTTGAGCATCCAACCCATTCTTGGTATCGCAAACAGCAGGTACAAACTCAGAGAAAGGAAGATCGCAAGCCACGAGAAAAGTTGCTCTATCGGCATGCTCTCAATCAGCAACAACATCCACAAAACATGCGGCACGGTAATCGATGGTGAAATCCAAGCGTGTCGGATCTTTTGCATCAGTAGCGTTGCGGCAACTGAAATTGCAGTTATGTAACCAGCGAGTAGGTAATAGTTGGGCTCTGCACCGCCAATCCAAAGTGGTGCTGAATAACCACCGATTAAGCCGAGTACGGCCATCAAAGGACCTTGGCGTAGAGAAAGCGCTAAGCTCGAAAATGCCGCGCCTGCCAAAATTACCAGCGATGCACTCGGCGATAAGAGTTGATAGAAGACAAACGCAAAGATTACCGTGCAGTAGATGCCAGTTAACCCTGTTCCGGTAATGGCGGCAGGAACGTAAGTAAAGCCTTTCGCTCGTTCTGCTCGGTCTGGGGATTTCTGCTCGCGGCGATGGAACCATTCACCTGCTATCACGGTAGCGAGAGAGATGGAGAATGCGATGGTCACGCGCATGATTGGTGAGAACTCAATGTGACTGCCAATCACTTGTACAAGGTAACCACCACCAATCAACATGGCGAGCGCGCCAACCCAAACCAACCAGTTTTCTTGGATGTTGGTAAGCAGCTTATTGGCTTGTTTCTCAAATACGGATTCACTGCTTTGCGCCAGACCACCGATGTGCACTTCATCGAGTGAAGGGAGGCTCGGCTCGACAATTGGTGGTGGTGCTTCTTTGGCAGCTAGAGGCGCTGAGATTGGCTCTGAGACCAGTGTTGGCTTTGGATCTGATTTGAGCGACGGAGCATTAGGTTGTGGGGGCTGCTCCGGCGGCGCTTGGTGTGGTTGAGAAGCGTGTTGCTCGGAGTCTGGAGTCGGCGGCGTGTGTCTCTCAAACCAACGTGCGCGCAGTTCTGCCAGTTCTTTATGAAGCTGAGACACTTCGTCTTCGAGCCTCGATATTCGACCGACTGCTTTCAATGTGATGAGTAAGGCGCAAACCGCCAAGATAACCGCCAATGAGATAAACAACTGCTGCACTCCCTGTCCTTGTTTCAGAATCCTTAACTTTGAGCAACTTAGCTAAGCTTAGTTCACTGTGTGACAAGCTAACGGGATATACAACACAGACCGATAATTTTGAGAGAGAGTCGCATATTTGAACGAAAACTGGCGGAGCGTTCACTCTAAACTAATCTTTTTTATAGAGTTAATCGGTTTTGGGCGAAAGCTCACCAGAACAATAACAAATTAGGTGATGATAAATGCAAGTGGGCAACGAAGCGCTGGTGCTGTCGGCGGTTGGAGTAATAGGTTTAGGTTGTCAGTGGTTAGCGTGGCGAATGCGCTTACCAGCCATTCTGTTCTTACTGTTGGCGGGGATCATTGTCGGGCCGATCCTGCAATGGCTTAGTCCAGACGACATTCTCGGGGATTTACTCTTCCCCTTAGTCTCTCTCGCGGTGGCGGTGATTCTGTTTGAGGGCAGTTTAACCCTTAACTTTAAAGAGATTCGTGGCGTGAGCGGTTCGGTGTGGAGCATTGTGTCTGTTGGCGCGATCATCTCTTGGGTAGCCACCAGTGTGGCGACGCACTATTTCCTAGATTTTACTTGGGAGCTTGCGATTTTGTTCGCCAGTTTAACCGTCGTGACTGGTCCAACGGTGATTGTGCCGTTGCTGAGAACCGTGCGCCCAAGTTCCAAACTCGCCAATATTCTGCGCTGGGAAGGTATCTTGATCGACCCATTGGGCGCGCTGTTTGTGGTGATGGTGTACGAGTTTATTGTCTCGCACAATGCCGTTAACAGCGTTGAAGTGTTTGGCACCATCATTGCGGTGGGCTTGATCCTCGGTGTCGCTTCTGGCGCTGCGGTGTCTACTGTTTTGCGCAGAGCTTGGCTGCCGGAATACCTTCAGCCCTTTGCGGTATTGATGGTCGTGCTCGGTGTGTTCTCGATTTCTAACCAAATGGAATCGGAAGCAGGTCTACTGACGGTTACTGTGATGGGCATGTGGCTGGCGAACGCCAAGGGCATCAATATTCAGCAAATCCTGCATTTTAAAGAGCACTTAACCATCTTGTTGATCACTGGGTTGTTCATCTTCCTAGCGGCACGCATCAGTCTTGATGATTTCGCTGCGCTTGGTAGCGGTGCAGTGTTGCTGTTTGTTTTCATGCAGCTGGTGTCGCGTCCACTTTCGATTTTCGCTTCAACCATTCGCAGTAACTTAACCTTCAAAGATAAGCTGTTCCTCTCGTGGGTTGCGCCGCGCGGTATTGTGGCGGCGTCCATCTCATCCCTGTTTGCTATCAAGCTGACGGAATATGGTATTTCAGAAGCCATGCTGTTGGTGCCAATGACCTTCATGGTGATCATCGGTACGGTGGTACTACAAAGTGCCACGGCGCGTCCTATGGCTAAAGCTTTGGGTGTGGCTGAGCCGGCGCCAAGAGGTTTTTTATTGATTGGTGCAAACCGAGTAGCGCAAGAGATAGGTAAAGCGCTGGCGAGATACGATCGCAAAGTTCTGCTCACCGATTCAAACTGGGACTACATTAGCCAAGTTCGCATGCTGGGCCTAGACCATTACTACGGTAACCCGATCTCTAGCCATGCTGATGACAACCTGAATCTAATTGGCATTGGGCAAGTGGTGGCACTGACGCCAGACCAACACTTCAACATTATGGCTTGTATGCAATTTGTCGGCGAGTTCGGCGAAGATAAAGTACATTGCCTGCAGAAAACCAAATCTAACGGCAATGAAAAACACTCGGTTGCAGAAGAGTATCACGGCAAATTATTGATGGGCGGCAACGTCAGTTATACCCAAATGGCGAGTTTGCTGAGCCAAGGTGCAGAAATCAAACACACTAAGTTGAGTGAGAGCTTCACCTACCAAGATTACCTTGAGCACCACAAAGACAATTTGGTGATTCCGCTTTTTCATGTTGAAGAGAAAGGCAAAATTCAATTCTGTGATGATCCGGACCAATTCACACCACCTACAACCAGCACGGTGGTGGCGCTTATTCAATCCGTCGAGACGCAATAGCCTAAATGACATCTAGAACTGCCACTCTTGGCACATCGGAGTGGCAACATTGTTAATCGTTACCCAAGCTTAATAGAGCAGTGAGGCGCAGTGTTTTAAACGCTGCCCCTTAATATGATTCCTTAGTCATAAGATCAGAGCCCACAAGGCTCGATTCGGTAAATAAATTGTTCAATTTCCGAATTTTCGCATTGACGGCAATGACAAGGATCGCAATACTGCGCGACTGTTTTACTTTAGGGTGACATTATGGCTCCGCAATCTAATCGAAAAGACTTACATTTAGACGCTGTTTTACATCATGACATGAACATGAAAAGCAAAACGGCGGGCTTTGAGTCTGTCGAATTTGAGCATTGCGCATTGCCTGAATGTGACTTTAACGCCATCGACCTTTCGAGCGAGTTTCTTGGCCATTCATTGACGCTGCCGTTTTTGATCAGTTCTATGACGGGCGGCGCAAAAGATGCAGAGATCATCAACTGTCGTTTGGCAGAAGCGGCCAGTGAAATGGGCATTGCGATGGGAGTTGGCTCGCAGCGCGTGAGCCTAGAAGACAGCCTACATTCAGGTTTGGGCAAAACCATTCGTGATCTCGCTAAAGGCGTGCCTTTGTATTCCAACTTAGGGGCCGCTCAACTGAGAGACAAACAACGCCTCGACAACGCCCAACGTGCAGTCGACTTTATCCAAGCGGACGCTTTATTTGTACATCTCAACCCTATGCAAGAAGCCTTTCAGCAGAATGGTGACCATGATTGGATTGGTGTACTTAAATCGATTGAACAGTTAAAACAGCGCATTGATGTCCCGATGATCATCAAAGAGGTCGGCTTTGGTATCAGTGGCGCGGTAGCCAAACAACTTGTTGAAGCGGGTGTGGATGCGATTGATGTGGCGGGTGCTGGTGGCACGAGTTGGTCTGCGGTTGAAGGTTACTGCCAGACAGATAACAAGATGCAGCGCGCTGCGGAGCTATTTCGTGACTGGGGCATTCCTACGGCTAAGTGTTTAGAGCAAATCCACGCTCAATACCCTAACTTACCTTTAATTGCTTCTGGTGGCACGCATAACGGCTTAGAAGCGGCAAAAGCGATTCATTTAGGTGCTAGCCTTGTTGGGCAAGCTGGTGCGGTATTAAAAGCCGCGACGATCAGCACGCAATCTGTTGTCGACCACTTTGAACAAATGGCATTAGAGTTACGTTTGGCGTGCTTTGGTACAGGTTCTGCCAATCTCCAAGCATTGACCCAAGCTCGTCGTCTTTAGCTTCAATCAGACCTAGAGATCTTCTAGGTCTCGGACAAATTCTAAAGCTTGAACCTACAAAACAGTTTTGGGCTACTCGTCCTGATAGCGATAGCTCTGCAAGGTTTTTACCAGTGCTTGCAAAACCGGGCCCATACCTCGGGTTCGAGAAACTAAGCATCCAACTGTCGTGAGCCAGCCATCAAATTCGTGCGCAACGGGCAGGGCAACGAGCTTACCGCTCTCAATCTCATTGCTGACCACTCTTTCTGGCAATAATCCCCAACCAACGTTTTGACACGCTAAATCGGTCAATGTTTGATGCGAGTTAGCAAACCATAACTGAGTGCTGATGGCGTAACTGAACCAAAGTTCTTTCCTTTGTGCGCTGCGCAGTACCAGTTGGCGATGGGCTTTGAGCTCCGCATCATGAACCACCGATAGTTGTGCCAATGGGTGAGAAGGCGAAGCCACGGTGAGAAAACGAGTGTGCCCAAGGGTAAAGAAATCCATGTCCATTTTTAATTCGCCATCAGCTAACACGATACCGACTTGCGCTTTTCCTTTTCGAATCAACTCTTCAACATCGAATGTTGGTGCGGTAATGATATCGAACTGCGTAATAGGGAATTGATCCGCCAAGCTGGCAAATTGCGCCAGTAGCGATTGGTTGATGAGAGATTCATCCACCGCAATCACTAGCTCGTGTTCGTAGGCTTGCTCTAAGGACTCGACTTTTTGATCGAAGAATTTCTGTTGATGCAGAATGGACTGAGCGATAGGCAATAAGGCTTTACCGCTATCTGTCAGTGTCGGTGTGTTTTTCTCTCGATTGAACAACTCTTGGTTAATTGCGATCTCAAGGTTAGCGACAGACTGGCTTACACCTGATTGCGCTCGCTTTAGTTTTCTTGCGGCTGCGGAGAAAGAACCTGTTTCGCACACGGTGACAAAGATTTTGAGTTGTTCGAAGCTGTACATTTCAATACCTAGAGAGAATTTGGATGAGACTCATCCAGAAAGCATAGTCGTAAGCTATCACTATTCGTGATGGTTGTTAACTTTCCCTTCGTTATCACGCTGTCATAATCGCCGCAACTTAACTTGTTCCATGCAAAGTTGTGAGGTTTTTATGGGAGCGTTAGAGCGTGTGTTTCACGCCGTATTATTTGAAGTATTGGCAATCAGCTTATCCATTATTGGTTTGGCATTGTTTACGGATCATGAAGTCAGTGCATTATCAGGAACCATGATAGTCGTTGCTACCATCGCGATGATTTGGAATTTCATCTTCAATTGGATATTTGATCGCTTTGCGACAGGAGCAAAAGAGAAACGCACAATCCGACTTCGAATCGTACACGTGGTGTTGTTTGAAGCGGGTCTGTTGTTTGCCACCATTCCGGCGATGGCGTGGATGCTAGAAGTCAGCATGTGGGAAGCGTTTATCATGGACGTGGGCGTGACGATTTTCATTACCCTGTATGCGTTTGTCTTCAATTACATCTATGATCATGTTCGAGCGTTTATGATGAAACGTCGAATGGCAACTTCGGTGCAGTTAGGCTGATTTAAAGGAATTTCGTCTCTTTTACGGAGCGTGAGTCGATAAATTGTCGTTGGCTTAACACGAGCGCTGATATTTTGGGTATAGTTCATTCATCAATTGAAAGTGGAACCTAAATTTATGAAAAAACTGGTAATGCTACTGCTAGCGGCAACAGCGCTAACGGCATGTTCTGACGAAGTGGGTACAGAAGCTTGGTGTAAAGACATGCGCGAAAAGCCAAAGACAGAATGGACAACAGACAACGCGGTTGATTTCGCGAAGCACTGTGTTCTGCAAGATGGCATCGGTAGCGAGCAGTGGTGTAAGAACCTAAAAGACAAGCCGAAAGGTGAGTGGACGGCAAACGAAGCGACAGACTTTGCTAAGCACTGCGTGTTCTAAATTGACCGAACAAAAATGAGAAAGCCGAGCACTATGCTCGGCTTTCTTGTATCTGAAGGTCATCAACACCGACACTAACATCGATATCTACGTCGGTGACCTTTTGTAGAGTCGGCTCGACGGCATTCTTATAGGTTCTCTTGGTGACGTTCTTCTGTAGCAAGAGGTTGTTTGGGTAAGTCGAAAAGTCGCCGTCTTCATGCTTTATCAAGGTGTGAAACAAACGAATGTCTATGATCATCCCTTCAATACCTGCGCCATCATCAATACGAATGTTATCGCCTACACGGTAAGGGAAAACGAAGAAGATAAGAAAGCTAGCAGTGATGTTGCTCAGAATTGACCACTGAGCAATAAAGCTCACGCCCAACACGGTAAACACAGAAGAAAGGAAGATAGAAAAATTCCCGTAGCCAATACCACTCACGAGCAAGAATGTGGCAAATAAGAAGACGAACAACAAAATGTTCACCGTTCTGGTAATGAATAATATTCTTGGTGGTTTGACTTTTTTATTCCGCGCTAACGTAGTGAGTGCTTTCGTCGCGATCTTACTGAAGATTTGATAAGCCAAAATGAAAATCAGACCGAGCAGTATGTCGTAGTCACTCAGGATTTGTAGAAATTGTTCAATCGATGACAGCATTACGTTCTCCTCTTTATAGGGCGAGTGTACGGTCAACCATCGGAAAAAGCGTCAAGTCTCTCTCAGCAAAAAATCATATCTCTCTCATGTCATTTTATAAGCCAAAGAAACCGTTTCTTTTGGTACGAATTTCTCACCTTTGGTGGTTTTTGGTTTATTTAAAGTAATGAAATTGAAGTGTTTATTTGTTTTATATTTTCTTTATCTTTTTCTAAGTGCTTTGTGATGTGGTTATGAAACGGGTGAATACAATAGCCTTCCTCTGATTAACCACAACCTTGGAGAAAGTGATGACACTTATCGCGATCAAATTGCTTTACGTGTTCTACAAAGCAATGAAAAGACGCTACTCATAATCGCGTCATTAGGGAACAACTCACCCAAAGCACCTAAGAACGGAATACAGATTTCCCCATGTTAGAGAGGGGATTTGAGCGCAAGGTAGTGCCTGCTTAGGAGAGAGTGGATATTGAATAACTATTCTTTCGTACTTTGCACAGAGAACTTAAATAATGAATCTCGACTACTTTATCGCCTTCGGCACGTTACTCATGTTAGAACTCATTCTGGGTGTCGATAACATCGTTTTTATTACCATCATGACTGAGCGTCTTCCTGCTCATTTGCGCCAACGCGTACGTAATCTCGGTATCGGTTTAGCGGTGTTAAACCGCATTGCGCTGGTATTTTCGGTATCTTGGTTGCTGTCTTGGAAGGAACCGTTTGTCGAATACCAAGGGGTATCCCTCTCTTGTAATGATCTTATCTTTATTGTCGGTGGTGCATTTCTGTTGTTTAAAGGCATCAAAGAGCTTTGGGCGTGGGTCGTGCCTATTGAAACGCCACCACATCAATTCTTTGCTGGGCAAGTTGGCACGGTCATATTGCAGATTATTGCGGTGGACGCGGTGTTTTCTCTCGATTCATTGATTATCGCGGCAAGCCTTACGCAGGACATTACCATTCTTGCTGGTGTGATCATCTCTTCGAGTGTGATTCTGATGTTGATGGCGAATAAAGTACAGGCTGTGATTACTCGCCATCCCGGATTGAAAGTGCTCGCGCTGCTATTCCTGATTGTATTAGGTGCGCTGCTGATTGTTGAAGGGTTGGGGCTGAATATCGATAAGCACTACGTTTACAGTGCGCTCGCGTTTGGTTTGCTGCTTGAGCTATGCCATATCTTAATCAGCCGCCAACCTTCTTCTCGACGCATGGCAGGACAATATTTCTAAACTTTAATGCGAAGCTAACCACTATGGATTAGCTTCGCTTTTTACGCTTTGCAATTCTTTAATCATGGTGTCCAAGTTGCTGTCAAAGAACAATGGACCCGCAAGTTTCAGTGCAATTGGCGACGACGTGTTTTGTGTCGCTTGCAAATACAGTTCTTTTGCCCCACTTGTATGACCGCGAGCTTCTTCCGCTTTCGCTAGTAATAGATAAGTTAAGGACGTTTGCTGATTGTACGGAATCGACAACAGTATTTGTGATGCCTTATCTGGGTTATCTTCCGACAGCGCCAAGATTGCGTTGGCTTCACACACTCTTGGGTTATTCCCTCGCTTCAATACCTCGGACAAAGAAGAAGAGTACTCTTTGTTCAGTGTTTCAATTACTTGCTTCTTATTCGCTTCATCTTTTGCAAATACTCTCATGACTTCACCAATGTAGCTTACCGAAATGGTGTAGGCATTATCTGGTGCTAGAGCTTTTGCTTGACGAAAATACGCCATCGCATTTTCATAGCCAGCGTTGTTGTACAAAGCGCCCGTCCCAGACATCAAGGCTTTTACAGCTTCTGGATCTTTAGGGAAGATTGACACATTGTGTTCCAACTCTTCTTCCGGCACCTCAATGTACATCGCGCGTAGCATGTCATCGATCATGGATGGGAAAGTTTGATGAAACCGTTCAAAGTTGGTCGAGTAACGACGATTCAAATGAGTCTGCCCTGAAACGCGATTGTGATACTGGAACAACAAACGCAACTTTTTACCATCGCTGCTCTTGCTGGTGGAGATGTTGAACTCTACGGCGGCGAGTTTTCTGTGTTCTTTAGATTTGACCACGCGAATATTGCTGTAAAACCCAATGTGTTCCATGAACTTAATGACGATACCGTACAATTCTGGTCGTGCTTTCACATCCTCACTGACATTCAATACTGCATAACGAAATTCGTAATGGCTTAAGTGCCCGGTGTGAGAATCAGGGTTCGGTTTTGAGTCGTTTGCGCTAAACACTAAAAATGCCGCCTGAATAAGAACAATCAAAGAAAGTGCACCAATTAAGATGGGTTGTTTGCTCTTTGTAGGACGGTGCTCAACGGCCTCTATCGCGGGTTTCGAGGCTTCAGTTTGCGACTCTTCCTCTTCAATCACCTGATCTTCAGGTTTCTGTATCGCGATTTTTTCCAGTTTTACTTCGCCATCAAATCGATACCCACGCTTTGGTACGGTGACGATGTAGCTGCATTCCTGTTGGCTGTGCTTTTTCAGTACTTTTCTGAGTTCAAATACCGCTTGAGTGACCACTTGATCGGTCAATACACTGCCGCCCCACACTTGCTCGATAAGTTCATCACGCGTGTGAGTCAGTCCTGGGTTCAGACACAAGAACTCAAGCAACTTTGAGAGACGGTTATCAATCGTAATGCATGAGTCAGCAAACTGTATTTGCCCCTCATTGGGCACAAAACGCCACTCATCTACGATAAAACTGATGTTTTTGTCAGGCATTCATGCTCGCTCTTCTATTTTTTATTCATCTCATTGAGTAAATGTAGTCTCAATTGAATGATTTTGCTGACAATTTAAAGCGCGAGTAACGTGATTTTCTACACATTTCGTTATCGGAATGCGGATTTCCGCTCTCAACCTCTAGTGCTTTCCTTTTTACCTAGGAAATCAACACTGAATGGAAGAAAAGTTCCAATTAATTTGTTTGTTTTATCCTCTGTTTTGATGTTTAAGGTTATGTATTTATTGGTTTTATATTTTGTTTATATGCCAGTGATGAAGTTTTATTAACTGCTGAGCTTTACGTTATGCCACAGCGGCGAAAACACAGGATGATGCATCCCATACCGCAAGTGAGGGGCGAGCTTCTTAAAAGAGAAAAGGCGCAACGTTCCCTGGAGTCACTTGCAATAAGGAAATAAAAAATCGATGCATGAGCATCACGTACTGAAGGATTAGGGAATGTTAGTCAACCTTTTATATTGAGAGTTATTAAGAAATGAAACTGAACAAATTTATTCTTCCAATCGCTGCTATCTTCTTTGCTACACAAGCTGCTGCTAACCCATACATTGGTGCTAGCTACCTATATTCTGAATACCAAGTAAAGAACGAGAACACAGACTTTAGTGATCAAAACAGCGGTTACAACCTTTACATCGGTTACCAGTTTAATGACCTACTATCGATTGAAGGTGGATATGCAGATTTCATCGATACGCACAAAGACTTCGAGCACATCTACTCTGATGCTTGGCTAGCAAGTGCGAAACTAACACTACCAATCACTATTTTCGACGTTTACGGTCGTGTCGGTATGGGTCACTTCCAAACTAACCTTGGTGACACGAACGACATCTACTACGGCGTAGGTGCAGGTGTGACATTGGGCCCAGCTCGCGTTGCACTTGAGTACACCATGTACGAAGCAAAAGTTGTTGAGAACAGCTACGCACTAAGTGCAGAGTTCCGCTTCTAAAAAAAAGCAACGACTTGTCCTAGTTGTTTTCCACTGCGCTTATGGAAGAGTGCGGTGGTTTTCTTCGTTCCATTTTTGCAAACCTGACTTACTTGTCTTTATTTCGTCGTGTTGGACTGGCATGGTGATTCGGTAACTGACATTCCAATAAAGAGAAGGACTTAACAATGGAAGTACTCAAAGGCTCATGTCTGTGTGGCAAGGTGAAACTCGAAGTCGCGGATGAATTCAAATACATGGGCAATTGTCATTGCTCTGAATGCCGCAAATTTACCGGATCCGATTACTCGTCAGCAGGTGGCGTTGCACTGGATAAACTGATTGTGATTGAGGGTGCGGAACACATCCAAACCTATCAGAAGAGCGCCAATACCGAACTCTCATTCTGCCGTCATTGCGGCTCTAGCCTATATTCGAAAAAGAACAACGGTATCGTCAATGTGCGCTTGGGTATTCTTGATGATGTGCCTTCCCATAAGCCAAGCTTCCATATTTTTGTCGCATCCAAAGCGCCTTGGAATGACATTACTGATGACCTCAAGCAATTCGAAGCCGAACCTAAGCTATAAGCGGGTTTGAGGCTGAGCGCCGTACCAAATCAGAAAGCACTTAAAGTTGTGAGATAGAGCCACTCAAATGAGTGGCTTTTTGCTTTTGAGTGGCAGTAATATCCGACACTATACGGATACGGTTAAATAACATCGACAGATTTTGGGAGAACATCAGTGAGCGAAGAATACAACCAAGCCATCTCTAAGCATTACGCGGCTTATCGCCCGCCGCTGCATCAAGTCATCCTACAAGCTAATTTAGGTGCGTTACCCCAGTTCCAGTTGGGATTAGATATTGGCTGTGGAACGGGCGTATCAACACTGGCATTGGCTAAATACTGTCAGCAACTGCATGGTGTGGACCCAAGCACGTCAATGATTGAGCAAACCAAACCATCAGAAGGTATTGAGTATCATGTCGGCGATGGTGAGCATGTGCCATTACCAGACAACAGTGTGGATGTCGTGACGTTTGCAGGCTCACTTTCTTATGCAAAGTCTGCGGCTTTGGTGACTGAACTTCAACGCGTTTGCCAATCTGCAGCGCACGTTGTGGTGTACGATTTTGAAGTGTTGCTCGAAAAGCCCCTCAAGCTATTAGGCATAGAGATGGAGCTGACGGAATCCAACTATGACCACGCTATCAACTTCAATGATTGTGACGCTTTCCAAGCGATGAAGGTTTACAAAGAGACCGTGGAGCTAGAAGTTAGCGCTGAAGAGCTGGCGCATGTGCTGTTTTCTTCTTCAAAGCGTTACAACAAGTTGGTTGAGGCATTCGCAGGAGACGACCCATTCGCAAACGCTGTTGAGGCTTTGAAGCAGCTTAGCCAAAAACACGTTATTCAAGCTGATACCTATTTCGCGATGTACCAGATAAATGCGTGAAGCTTACGCCAATTAATGACTTACCAAGGCCGCTATCACAGTGGCCTTTTTGTTCCTTGAAACTGTGAAATAGGCTCCGCTCTTCTTTTGTATGTGAACTTACAGTCAGTTTTGGGTAAACGATGGCACTTGAAAGTTAATCGCAACAAAAGTGAGGGGGAATTCAAATTCTAGATACGGAAGCTTGTGATAGTCTCATTCCGATTGTGGCTCGATCATAAACCTTTATTGATACCGAGAACTTATCGTGGCAAAAGCATTAAAAATTGAATCAGGTCACTATTTAAATATGGATCATGTCGTGAAGTTCTTATTCGCGAGCGACTCTATTGAAATTATATTATCGATTGATACTTTACCTAATCTTCATATTGGCATTGAAGGCAAGACGGGTTACGCCGAGTGTTTTGTCTCAGTACAAGAGTTCCACCGAATTAAACGTGAGTTGTGTGATTACATGGGCATCGATGAGCCAACGGCATTAGTTGATTGATTACCCAAAAATGACAGTAAAATTACGAGAACAGTACGCGAAGTCGCAACTTATAGTCTAACTTTTAACAATCACTGGCTAGGGTGAGCAGAACACAGCGGTGAAGGTCGCCCGTTCCACTAAATACAATAAGGGACTTTATGTCTGACAATTACCTACCTATGATCCAAGACTTTTTTCAGGTATTCGAAGCCCTGAATCAACATGTCTTGGACTCTTACGGTGAATTAGCAACGTGGGAAACCCAATTGGTAAGGCTTGATATTAACCAAGGTGATAAAGAAAAGTCGTATGATGTTGCGCAGATTGCAAGCATGCTGAACGTTTCTGAAGATGCAGTAAAGTCATTCTTAGTGATATACAGCTTCCTAAGCAACAACCTTTACGATCTCATTGGTAACCGTGAATATGAAGATTGGGGGACGGACGGCGACAGCCTGCAAGTTGAGTACTCGGATCTTACTATTGAATCGTTTGATGCAGACCAAATTGCTCCGTTAATGGAACGTCGCGTCTACTTCGAGTGGACGTTTGATGCGTTACAGCGATCGTATGATGAAATGATGGCGATTAAACACGGTAGAATAGCTTAATCAGGTTAACGTATAGCTAGACAAGTCACTTTACATAAATAAAGACAAGTGCCGCTCGTTGTAGCGGCTTTGTTTTTTGGGGCTTTCAAGCGTTTCTGTTTCCTCTTCTTACAACTCTTGAATTAAAATCTCTTTGTTAATCACGTATTGTGATGATTAGCGATTTACTTGTTAGAAGAACAAATATGAAAAAGAAAATCTCAACAATGGCTTTAGCAATGGCACTTGTCGGCTGTGATAACGCAAGCAAAGCCATCGACCAAGCACAAGAAGCTGCAAACAAAGCGATTGATACGGTTCAAGAGCAGATGGATTCAGTAGAGGAAGCGTTCAACCTGGACCAATTTGGTGATGCTGCGGAATCTGCAGAAGAACTTGCTGCATCGGTTGAAGAAGCAATGAATGTGGATTTCAGCGACCCTGAAGCGCTTATTGAAGCGAAAGAACACATTGCTAATGCGTACGCTTGTTTGGTGGAAGCATCTTCTGAATCGACAGTGGATAAGGTGATGGACAAAGTGATGTCATCTATCGGTAGCGAAGAAACCAAATCTCTGATTGAAGAAGGCATTGAGAAAGCACAAGCAGCGAAAGAATGCGTGATGTAATCGCTTTCAGTGAATCAAACCGATGAAAAAGGGGGATAGTGTTATCCCCTTTGTTGTTGAGAAGCACCTTAATAATCAACAAAAATAGATAGAGACAATAGCAAATACAGCTTTTTAGTATCTTAGCTTTATGGTGACCACTTTGGTCAGTTGCTACGTAATAAAGTTTGTTTACTGTATGAATGGCGGTGCATCATGAATCGAGTTCACCCTAAAAAGTTACTTCGCAGCAAATGGACAGCGACAGAACCGGTAAACAAAGAAAAGCACTTCATCATTTCAGAAATGGAGTTTGATGAGGAAGGCAATGTCGTGAGATGCGTGATTGAAGCTGTCATGACTAAGCGAGAGCGCGAGTTGGATTGGCATGATCTGAAAGACACACAACAATGGCGGCAAGGATGGAAATAGCATCGGTGCGATGACCAAAAACGAGATGGAGTTAGAAAAGTCACCAAAATCAGTAGGCTCGTGGTAGAGGCTCTGCTATTAATTGGTGGGTGATTTTATTTATTCATGTTCTGAGGTAATGCCATGATCGATTTCGACAGCTCGTCGGTTTTCAAACTTAAACCGATTGAAGTTTCTAATGTACGTGAAGACTTCCACAAGTTTTTGATTGAGGGTGAGAGTATTTTCGCTGGCTTCAAAACGGTACGTGACCAAGTGGTGTTCACCAACAAGCGTGTGATAGCGGCGAATGTACAAGGGATCACGGGCTCAAAAGTCGACTATACTTCACTGCCTTACAGTAAGATCAATGCTTTCTCGATTGAAACATCGGGTACGTTTGATTTGGACTGCGAGATCGAGTTATTCCTGAGTGAAGTTGGGCGAGTGCGCTTTGAGATAAGAGGTTCTTTCGACTTAGTATCGTTCAATAAAATGATAAGTGAGCACGTCCTCGGATAGATATTCGTTAAGGTGTTAATTAGCCAGAATGGAAGGCCAAAGACAAGGAGTCAGCATGGCGAAGAACAATGGGTTGAAAGGGAAACAAAGTAAACCAAGCTCAACCTTATTAGCTTTATTGGGGTTTACGGCAGGTGTTATCTTTTATCTGATGATCCGGTAATCCAATTCCTAATTTTTACCCCCAAAAAGGAAGCTTATTATACTTCCTTTTTTATGCCTTTCATGGTTGGTTTATAAGGTAGGAGAATGACATTCCAAAGCCTTCGCTTTGTATAAACCCGCTACAAACTGCCGAAATAATCAGTTCTATAAATCAACAGATCTTGGTGTGCCATCAAACCAAAAAGAAGAAATATAAGAAGCAGACGAACGCGAGTAGCGTAGCCGAGATAATTGGGTAGATGATATAAGAATCTTGCTTGTTGGTTCGCTGGAAGCAAAGAAACGTTAGCAATACGTTGTAAATAACCAGCAGCATGCTGATCATGGTGCCGCTATTAAGAGATAAGCTCCACAATTGGGTGAGAAAGAAACCTAGCAGAATATAGTCAAATACGATCAACCAGAGAAAAGCTTTTTTAAGGCTATCCTTTTTTACAAGCTGATTGGATTGTTGATGCATATTGGAGCTCAGAAAGAGAGTTAATAATGGTAACTATAGGTTACTAGGGTCTGTTAACTTTTCGCGGTTAAATAAGCTCAAAAGGTGAACAGACCCTAGGATTAGTGACCTACATTTTTATAGCTTTTGCAAGGCGGTATTAGATTTAGTCCCATCTGACGAATAAGAAATAACTTCCTGGCGAATGACTGGTTGGTTGAATTCTGCCTTCTCTTTGGCTTTTTGCAGTTCAGAGCCGTCTTGATTTCCAAAAAAAGTCTCTAAGACTTGTGCCGCAGGCGTTGTTAGAACAAATAGTTCTATGCGACGGTTCTCGCTTGAGTCTGGTTCTTCTGGATTTAGTAAGGCTCGATCTGACATCCCCGTCACTTGCATAACTCGAGCATCCGGCATGCCCCCAGAGACCAAGGTCTTTCTCGCCATATCTGCACGGGTTGCAGATAGAGCCCAGTTAGATTGCTTGCCCGCGCGCTGTTTGAATGGCGTAGCATCTGTGTGGCCACTAATTATAAGAGGGTTTCCAACGCGCTCAAATATAGGGGCTAATGCCAATAGCAAATCCTCAAAAAACGGTGTGAGTTCTGCTCCGCCACGACTAAACATGTGCTGCTTGTAATCATCTTGCAATACAACTCGAAGACCTTGTGGCGTAACCGTGACGTTTACGTTTCCTTGGGCGCTTATCTGGGCCATCATCTCTTCAATGACTTTCGCCAGTAGAGCCAGCTGCTCTTGTGTATCAAAGTTTCCCGGGATAAGAGAGTCAATCTCTGGTCCATCTCCATCGCCTTGAAAATATGAGCTCACAACATGGTTTGAGTTATGTCTGCTTGGCACAGATGAATCCTGCGCCAAGTCGATAGGTGAAATGCTCTGTGATGTGTCAAACGGGTTACCATAACTTTGGTCAAATACACTTGAACTGTGTAGATGAGCAACAATGGCTTTCCGCTCTTCTTTATCAACAACCTGCATTACCCATAAAACGAGAAACAGAGCCATTAACGCGATCATAAAATCAGCAAACGCCACCTTCCATGCACCACCGTGGTGTTCATCATGGCCGTGATTTTTAGAACGCTTAAAGACGACATGTTCTTGTTTTTGCATTAACCCTCCTGTTCAGCCAACCATTTTTCCATTTGATTGAAAGTTGGTTTTATATCGAGCTGAATGTGTTTACGCCCAGCGTCAATCGCAAGAAGTGTCGGCTTTTTCGCGATATAAGCAACAAGCGTCGCTCTAACGCATTCAAAGGCAGACATATCGCGTTTTACACGCTGTGCCATAGCATTACTGGTTGGATCTAAAAAACAGTAACAACCAAAAATACCAATAAATGTACCAACGAGGGCCGCTGCAACGTGATAACCAATCAAGGCAATTGAACCGTCAATTGCTTGCATCGTGATAATGATGCCACCTACGGCTGCTAAAATACCGAACCCTGGTAGCGCTTCTGCTGTTCTTTGTAATGAACGAGAAGGGAGCAAAAGGTCGGTCTGTATTGCTTCGATTTCCTGTTCTAACAGTCCCTCTAATTCATGAGGCGACATTTGTCCCATTGCCATTAAACGCAAATTGTCCGTAATGAAAGAAACAAGTCTAAAGTCACGGGCTACTAATGGGTATTTAGCGAAAATTGAGCTTTGCTCTGGGTTTTCAATATGTGAATCCAGAGATTTGAAACCTGTGCTTCGAATCGTCTCTAGTAGCACTTGCAGCAGTGCCATCAGCTCCATGTAGTATTCACGTTCATCTTTAGGTGCTGACATGACCGAGCGGAGTTGAAGACGCATTTCTTTTAATACTTGAGGAGGGTTGCCGACAATGGTTGCACCAATGGCAGCACCGCCAATAATTAAGATTTCAGCGGGTTGCCAGATAGCAAGAAGGCTGCCACCTGCCCACATGTAACCACCAAAAACACTCATAATGATAATGAGTGCACCGAGGAATTTTTGCATTATTGAACTCCTAAGAAGCCAGGTAATGATTGAGTTGTTTGAGTGCTTGTTTATGCAATTGACATATCCTTGGAGGAGTCAGGTCCAATACCAAGGCTATTTCATGTAAGTTGAGCTCATGTTGGTAGAACAATGTCAGTAAAAGTTGGTCCCGCTTGGTTAGCTTTTGAACTGCAGACTCAAGGCTTCGACGAGTGTGTTCGTGCTCCATACCGTCGTAATCACCACCAAACTGAGCATGGCTGTTTGCTTCGAGTAGTTGATCGAGACTTTGCATTTCACCTGCCAAAGCCGCATTTTGGCGAGCGTAATAATCCTGCTCGTTAGTCCCAAGGGCTTTGATGATTTCCGCGTCACTCGGCGGTCTTCCCAGTGACTTAGTGAGGTCTCTGGTTACATCGTTGAGCTCATGAGCTTCTTGACGGGTTTTTCTCGAACGCCAATCTAAACGACGAAGTTCATCCAAGATTGAACCACGTATTCGACACACTGCAAAAGCTGGAAAGTTAGGGTCTTCAATATCCCCATATCGCCTGCCAGCTTCAATCAAGGCAATGAGACCAATTTGCTGCATATCTTCTATGCTGCAATGTGTTGTCGCATGTACACGAAGTTGATTCACGATACGCTTAACCATGATTTGATGTTTTTGGAGTAACTTGTTTTCATCAATCTTTTGGGCTGGCGTTTGTAGCTGCTCAGCGGTCGCATAATCGTCTTGGAAGTTCATATCTAGCATAAATGAACTCCGCTATTGAACGACGTATTTTGTCAGCAGTACATCATCGATATCACGAACAATGCTTGTTTCAGCAAAAGAGAGTAATAAGGTATCTTTGACTTCTTTCTGCAGCGCTTCTATTGCACCTGATTGCTGAAGTTCATCAAACGTTTTATCGCTGAACAGTTTGAGTAGCGAGTTTTGAATCATTGGCATGTAATTGTCAATATCTTGAATTCGCTCTGGGTTGCGGGTTTCAACCGCAAGTTCTAGCATGACAAAGTGCGTTTGCTTTTTACCTTTGATTGTCAATACAACCTTATCAAGAGGGTGAAAGCTTGGCCCTTTTACAACTTCTTCTTCTTTAGTTAAGAATGAAAGTGGAGAATTTTCGATTAGGTTTTCGAAGCTTTTCTCCTCTCCAGAATGTTTTAAGTACCAGATCCCGCCAACTACCGTGCCAGCAGAAACTAGAGCACTAGTGATGATCATTGCGAAAATCATGGTGATCATTTGTGGTTTGGTCATAACCTTATCCTCGATAACTTATTAGGCTTGGGTATTGAGCCAGTGCTCTGAGCTCATTGCTGTAAATGTTTGTTGGCCATTTGATGATTCTCTTGAAGAAAAAATTGTAGCCTTGGCTTCCTCTTGAGATTCATTTTGGTTTTGTTGGCCTTTTCCTTGGTCTGAGCCCACGTTGACGTCCACATGAACGAAGTTTTGCTGTTGAAGTTCTGCTCTCAGGCGTTCGGATATTTGAACTAATGCTTCTCGTGTTGCGGTTGCGTTCGCATTGATTTGAACGTTAAGTCTGTCACCTTCTACGCGAACCAAAAGATCTAATTTACCTAACTCAGGAGGGTCGAGACGGATCTTCGCTTCTTGCATATTCTGTTGTGCTTGTAAGGTCACTCGGTCATGTAAAACTTGCATCATTTGTTCACCCCATTTACTAGCTTTGGTATCAATTTGCATTGATGCCCACTCAGTGCCTCCAGATTGCAGTTTAGGAGTAGGGACGTTCGAAACATGGTTTAGTTCGGCCGGTTGAGCATTGGAAATCAAAGTCGAAGCTACAAGTGCTGACTGCGGATTGTTGTTGGATACAATCTGAGTTGGATTTTCTATCGAAACTGGTTTGGCACTAGCTTGTGATAGAGTCTGCAAATTGTTTACTTGAGCTTGTTGATTGTTATTTAATATTTCTTTTTTTAACGAGTTTTGATCTGATTTATGTGACGCTGTCACATTGTGAGGGGTGAGCATTTTCGGTTCAAGTGTTAGCGTGCCCACTTTAGGTAAAGAACTCGAATCGATATTTCTTTCAGTTGCAAGTTTTTGCAGAGCCTCAGAAGTTGGTGTCAACCCAGTCATATTTTGTGTTTCGGGTTGTGAAGAGCCGAACCCGTTTAGAGGGTGCACATTCGCATGCCCGTCGCCTTGCGCTTCTGGAAGTCCGAACAAGCCAATTGAATGGGCAACCACCTCTGAGGATTCTTGTTGGTGCTCTATAGTCGGCTCAATTGTCTCTTCCGAATCAGTTTGGCTAAAGCTTGGTTGGGCATTAGAAACCTGCACATACTGGCCAAAGGCTAGACTTTGCTCGGTAATAGGTTGACTGACCGTACTTTGGCCAATTTTAGTTACTCCTGACGATTGAGAAGGGGTCGAGCTCAAAAGAGAGTGAACATTGATCATGGCATAATCTCCATAGACATTGCGAGCTCATAAGCCATTGCTCGCTCTTGCTGGGCATCAACCATTTCCATTTTTGCTTTTAGTTGGTCGGTTGCGTTTTTTAGCGCCACAAATGCCTTCAGGTGGGTAGACTTTAGGTGTGCCAGTTCATCTTGCAGGCATGGATCATTAACTAGTGTTGGATTTGCCGACAATAACTGCCTTAATTTTGCGTCATAAGCTTTCAAAGCCTCCCAATCAGAGGCTTTAGCTGAGGCTTCGATCTTTCGAGCAAACTGATTTAGATAGCCTGCTGGAACTTTATGCTTGCTTACCAAAGTTTACCCAGCCTTCTCGAATGTTTCCCATTACACGCTCTACATTAATTAAGCGTTCTGTGTCATTCTTCACGCTCGCGGTGTAGAGTTCCATCTGGCAAAAGTCGTAGAGTTGTTGAAGATTTTGTGCAACTTCGCCGCCGTTCTCTTCATCTAAAGCACTGGTTAGTCCAATTAGAATGTTCATGCATTTATTAATGCCAATACCTTTTTCAGCTAGTCGGCCAGCGGTCATATGACCTCTAACGCGCTCCAACTCGTCGAGTAAACCATCAATTAGCATCACTACTAATTGGTGAGGGTTAGCGGCGGCTGCTTGTGCATCAAGATCGACTTGCTGGTATGAGTCGTAGCCTGAATCCATTAGCATAAGTATTTCTCCTAAAAGCGTTTTAACCAAACATTGACATGGTTTGGTTCATTTGAGTCATTAATGTGTTCATTTGCGTAAATTGCTTTAGATACCGCTTGTACGAGGTATCGTATTTACGCTCTAGAGTGGCTTGCTTGTCTTCAATTCGATCGATACTAGAACGGAGAGCCTCTTTACGAGAGTTAAATAGGCCTGATGAGAACTTCAGGAACGGCTCAGCCATTTCATCTAGAGTATCGAGTAGGGCGCCGTCACCATTAAACATGGCTTCAATACCTGCGCTATTTGTTTTTTGCGCTTCTTGGAATTTCTCACTGTCTACTGTTAGTTTCCCATTACGGTCTGGCGTGATCCCGATTTCACTTAGTCGCATTCCATTAAATTCGCCACGTGTGATTGCGGTTAACTGGCTCTCAATTGAACGAAGAGTAGGGTCGTTGGCTAAAGCTCCACGCTCTTTGTTTTCTCCTCCGACTTGAGTGTACTCGTCAAGTGTCGAGATCAAGTTGTTGTATGTTTCAACAAACTTATCGATTTGCTCTTTTGTCCCTTCACTATCAGGACCGACAGCTAAACTGATTGGTGCCTCGCCGGCTGTTTGTGCCTTACTTACGGTTAGATCTACACCGTCAATAACACCTTCGAATTTGTTGCTTGAGTTGGTGAGTTTTAGGCCCGTATTTTGAGCGCCCAACCAAATCACCGCATCTTGCGGTGCCGTGATCTCTTTTGTGTTGGTGAAAGCATCGTCAAACCATGCTTGTCCTGTACCGCTTGAGCTGACATTAATCGTATTTGCAACGCCCGTTTCGGTGCTTGAAAGCATAAAGTGAGTTTGTCCATTGGAACGAACTAAAGTGGCATTCACACCAGGGTTGTCATCATGGTTATTGATCGCGGTGACCAGCTCAGACATCGTTGTTTTTCCATCTCCGTCATTATCGACAGTAGAGAGGTCAACGCTCATGCTTTTACCGTTTATCGTAAAATCCAAAGTCCCGGTTGTCGGGATCTCTGTGGTTGCTTCTAGGTCAGCAGGCATCCCTGTAGATAGCTGATGAGCAGTTGCTACTTGCTCTACGAAAACTTGATAGCTACCAGATAGTGCATTCGCGTTTGCATCAGCGGTAAAAAAACCTTCCTGAGAGAGTGTCGTTGAGTTTTTTACTATGCCGCTCGTACTGCTGTTCATTCCATTAACCGCTGTGCGGAATTCACGAAGCGCGCTTTCAACTTTTCCTAGTGCAGTCAGCTGAGCTTGGTAGCGGTCAGACTGCAGCTTGTAGCGCTGTTGAAATGGCTGTACATCGTAAGTTGCCAATTGAGTGGCCATAGAAATTGGATCTATTGAACTCATGAGGTCATTCCCTCTCTCATCGTTTTCGTACCATCTAGAGATAACAGTAAAGTGAATATTTACTAATGATATAAAGGGTTATCGCAAGATGCGTGCCGATAGTTAATTTTTAATAAAAACAGTTGTTTATATTTGTTTTTACATTCTGGCGGAAGCCGAATTTCCGCTGTTGGCATTCCGCTTTTCCTAGGCGCCAAGGTATAGCGCTTCCTTATTTATAGGCGACCTAATGGCGGGTAAAATTAATCACCTTTCGCTAGTCAGACTAAAAAAAAACCTCCCAGCGGGAGGTTTAATGGTGAAGGTTACTTTCGCTAAATTAGCGAAGTAGAGACATTGCCATGCCTGGAAGTTGATTCGTTTGAGATAGTACAGTTGTACCAGCTTGCATCAACATTTGGTTCTTCGTCATGTTAGAAGATTCAACGGCAAAGTCAGCGTCCACGATACGGCCTTTAGCAGCAGTAGTGTTCTCAACCATGTTACCTAGGTTAGTCATTGTGTGCTCTAGGCGGTTGATGTTTGCACCAAACTGGGCACGGCTTGCGCCGATATCTTCAATAAGGCCAGCTGCACCGCTGATTTTATCAAGTGCTGCTTTTGCTTTCGTTGCATCACCGATACCATCAGTGATGGCTGCGTCAGCTAGAGTTGCTGCTACTTTTTTAACGCTTACCGATGCGTCAACAGCTAGAGTTTCAGCAGAAGACGAACCAATTTGGAAGTTAACTGCACCAGCTTCGAATGCGCCTGCAGTCGCTAGTAGTTTTTGACCACCGAAAGACGTGTTGCCCATGATGTTAGTTAGCTCAGCAGTTAGCTGCTTAAACTCAGTATCCATTGCTGTACGGTCAGCAGCGCTGTTAGAGCCGTTCAATGATTGAGTAGCTAGGTCGTTCATGCGGTAAACGATGTTAGTCATTTCGTCCATCGCACCTTCAGCTGTTTGCATCATAGAGATGCCGTCTTGTGCGTTACGCATCGCAACGTTCATGCCACGAGTTTGTGCTTCTAGACGGTTAGCGATTTGCAGGCCAGCAGCATCATCAGCAGCAGAATTAACTCGGAAGCCTGTGCTCAAACGCTCCATTGCAGTGTTTAAAAGACCACTTGTGTTGTTTAGCGTGTTTTGCGTAACAAGTGAAGCGTAGTTAGTATGCATAGATAAAGCCATCTTAAGTCTCCTTGGTTTCTCAATATCTTTTTCAGGCTTCGGGAAATTCCCTTGCTCACTAACTAGAGGCGGATGGTTGTTGGTGAAGATTAATTAAAAAAATAAAAAATTTTTCAATTAAATGTATTTTGCTCTGTTTTAGTGATGTCTATTCCAAAGTCGGTGCTTTGAAAGAGATAGGGGTAGGTAAATCGCTGAAATAGCCAAAATAGTAGCTTGCTCCAAGCAGGCGATAACGATTAAGTTCACTTTGGTTTGCAACTCGACTTGCTACCCATTTATAGCGGTACTTCCTTAAAAAACGAGCAACTGGTAAGAAAGCTTCTCTATGTTCTTTGTCTTCTAAGTTGACCACCATTTTGATCATATCTGGTTTAAATGAATGCACTGTATCAAGGTCAAGATGCGAGGTTGTTACCTCGAACCACAGTGAAAAGGCATGTTCACGAAGTTTTTCGACCAGCTCAAAGCTTTCTTCTGTGGAGCAAAATGGTTCATCAAATTGTATTGACGGGATGATGTGTTTGAAGGCTTTACCGTGATGTTCAATGACTCGATTAAGATAGCGATTCCCGTTTGCCCATAGCAGCGCACTCATTCGAATTGGAACAACAACGTTACTGATCAAATCCGGGTGGAAGGTTTCCATTTGAAACTGAGTTTGACGGATGGCTAGATAGATACTGTAAAGGTCTAGACACAGAATCATTGTTTCAGATAAGTCAAAATCATAAATACTTTGCTCACCGGAGTGGCCAAAACGCAGCGTGAGATGCTGAAACTCGATATCGCCAGATTGCACTTGCCTAATAGCTTGGCAAGCGTGCTTTATGTCTTGTTTGGTAAAAGCGTCATAAACAATTTGGTCGTCATCCGTGACGACGCTTTGCTTCATTAACTTACACAAGTGTAAATATATTGCTTGTGCTGAAGTGAGATTAGCCAAGGTTTCCTACCACATTAATTTGTTTATTTTCTGGAATTTCATTATACGACAACACCGCAAGACCTTGCGTGAAGGTGCGCGCGTA
Organism: Vibrio sp. D401a; assembly: GCF_030248515.1. Lineage (NCBI taxonomy): Bacteria > Pseudomonadati > Pseudomonadota > Gammaproteobacteria > Vibrionales > Vibrionaceae > Vibrio > Vibrio sp. D401a. The sequence goes on from NZ_JAHGAI010000046.1 coordinate 103,422, forward strand.
TCGAGAAAGTAATGGTCGCAATTGAGGCATCACTAATAAGATCGGTGCAAGCCCTTGTTGCTTTAATTGTTGTCTAATCAAAGGCAAGTTCTGCTGGAACTGCCCCAATATGTTGGGCTCAATAGGGAAGCTATCAAGCATTACTGGACCATTTGCTTGTGCTTGCTGTAGTGACGTCAGTAGCATTTGCTCAAGTTCATCAGACAACGCGTAGACGCTAATCTCTACTTTCTTCCCTGCGATTAAGTTGACTAACGTTCTTCGTAACGTACAGCGAACATCGGAAGACAACAAAATTGGGTCTTTAGTATTTTCGGACGATTCAAGCATAGTGTTTGCAATACTACGGATATCTTTAAGTGGCACCTGATCGAGCAGCAGTTGACGATACACCTTGAGTTGTTGGGCTGTCGTTAATGCGGCTCCCAGAGCTTCTGCTAGTTTTGGAGCTTGTGCCATCAAACGTTGGTTCATTGCTTCAACGTCATCATGGTTGAATAAATCGGCAAGATTGGTTTTCATCACTTTGCTGATATGAGTTGCGATAACGGTTGAATCGTCGACAACTTGGTAGCCCATATTGAGTGCTTTCGCTTTGTCACTGTGTTCAATCCAAACGGCTGGTAGCTGGTATGCTGGGTCACTGCCCAAAATACCATCGACTTCTCCGTATGTTTCACCAACAGCAATAGCCATCAGTCTGTCTGGTTCAATAAAACCTTCTTCTATTACTTCACCATTGAGTGAAATAGTGTATTGATTTGGCTTAAGAGCTAGGTTGTCACGTATGCGTACCTCAGGAAGCAGAAAGCCAACTTGCTCAGAGAGGTTTCTTCTTACACCACGAATACGTTGTGCCAATGGCGCTCCTTGCTCTCTGTTTACAAGGTGTACTAAGCGATAACCAAGTGACAATGCAAGAGTATGTACATGTGGAATATCATCCCAAGTAAGTGGGGTTTCCTCCTCTTGCATCGCTTGTGAAATTGCTTCTACTTGATCGAGTTGATGGTCTTGAACTGGTTTTTTTAATTGGCGCCACCCTGCAAAGCCAAGTACAGCCGCGAACGTAAAGAAAGCAAGATGTGGCATGCCAGGAACAATACCAATGATGACCATAATGCCAGCAACCGTAAACAAGGTTGCTGGGGTCGCCAATAGCTGTTTGTGCATGGTCTCTGACATGTCATTGTCAGTATCATTAATGCGAGTGACGATGATAGCGGCAGCGGTTGCCAGCAGCAGGGATGGGATTTGCGCGACTAGGCCATCACCAATGGTCAGCAATGCATAGGTTTTGAATGCTTCCGAAGCAGGCAGGCCGTGTTCAAACACACCAATGCTGATACCACCAATGATGTTGATAAATAGAATCAAAAGACCTGCTACTGCGTCACCACGAACAAATTTAGATGCACCATCCATTGAGCCGTGAAAGTCTGCTTCATTCGCAACTTCTTTACGTCTTAGTCTAGCAGTTTCTTGATCAATCAAGCCGGCATTCAAGTCGGCATCAATAGCCATTTGCTTACCCGGTAAGGCATCCAAGGTAAATCGTGCCGATACTTCAGAAATACGTTCACCACCTTTGGTGATCACAACAAAGTTAATGATCATTAAAATGATGAATACGACCATACCGACGACATAGTTACCGCCGATGACGACCTCACCGAAAGCTTGAATAACTTTACCAGCAGCGTCGCCACCATTATGACCTTCAAGTAATACAATACGGGTCGAGGCAACGTTTAGCGTTAGGCGTAGAAGAGTCGCAACCAGAAGAATTGTCGGGAAGATAGAGAAATCGAGTGGTCTCTTCGCCGTTGTGCTTACTAATAAAACCAGTATCGCAAGTACGATATTGAAGGTGAATAGGGCATCCAATAGTAGTGGAGGCAATGGCAAAATGACCATTGCTAACACCATCAACAGTACAACGGGTATCCCGATGTAGCCTTTTGTCGAAGTTTGGATCTGTTTTAACCGGTTAAACATGCTCTTGTATCCTTGGGTAAACGCTGGTTAATCAGTGCTGCAAATGTTTAGGAATAGAAAAAATAGGCAATGGGTGTGGCTTTTTGCCCGAGCCTTTACGAAAAGCCTTCAGCTGCAATACGTAAGTCAGAATATGCGCCACTGCAATATAGAGCTGGCTTGGAATCGCTTGCTCAATAGCGGTGGTGTAATAGATTGAACGCGTCAGAGGTGGCGAATTGATAATTTCGACTTGGTTTTCTCTTGCGATTCTTTGAATGTGCATTGCTGTTTCATCGACGCCTTTAGCTACTACAAATGGGGCTTCAGAGAGGCTCATATCGTACTTTAACGCCACCGCGTAGTGGGTTGGGTTGGTGATCACAACGTCCGCAGTTGGCACCATCTTATCAATTTTACGTCGGGCGAACTGTTGTTGAATCTGGCGAATACGTTGTTTAACTTCAGGTCGTCCCTCGTTATTTTTAAATTCTTCTTTAAGCTCTTGCTTTGTCATTTTGAGCTCTTTTAAGTGCTCCCATCGTTGGTAAGGAATATCGATGACACCAAAAATGAGAAGTGCAACGCCCATCAGGAGCAACCCTTCAAACAAGATAGACATGATCATCGTTACCCCTTGATTAAGAGGTAGGCTTTGCATCCCTAACAATGGCTGAAGGTGGTTATCTAGATAGCCGTAAAGGACGGCAAAAACTACAGTGACTTTGAGCGTTGACTTAATTAACTCGACTAGAGATCGAGTCGAAAACATGCGTTTTATACCTGAAAGAGGATTCAGCTTGCTTAACTTGGGCAACATGTTTGCTGGACGAAACATCCAACCACCTAGCACAAGTGTACTGGCGACGGTAACGATGATGATGACAGCAAACATAGGTACTAGCATTTCGATGATCATCGCTAGGCTTTGCCCGATTTGTTCCACCATTTGATTCGGTGATGCGAGATCGTCTTTGGTCAATGCCATATTGTAACGGAAGACACCCGTCATACTCTGCCAAATATTGGAGAGCTGAGAGTAGAAATAGAGAGCGACAGCCAAAAAAATAACTGCGGTCGTAAACTCTTTTGCTCTTGGGATCTGCCCCTCTTGTCTCGCTTTCTTAACTTTCTGCGGGGAGGCTTTTTCAGTTTTGTCTTGTGAAGATTGATCGTTCATGCGCCCCCCATCATGAAGCTGTTTAAATAACGCAAAGTATCGTGTACTAGAGCGGTATACCGGCTAGGCACGCCTGAAATTGAAAGCAGAACACTAAATAGACCAAGCATCATGGTCATAGGAAAACCGAGTGCGTATACGTTCAGTGAAGGCGCGGCTCGGTTCATTACACCAAAACTGATGTTGGCGAGCAGCATAGAAACGATCGCGGGTAGGGCGAGAGCGAGAGCAGATGTAAACATCCAGCCAAATACATTTAGGACCCCGTGTATTGAGAGCAAGGAGATCCCCGATCCTACAGGCCATATTACAAAGCTCTGAATCAAAATATCAATGATGAGTAAGTGCCCTTCTAAAGCCAAAAACAATAAGGTTGAAAACAGTAAGAAGACACGACCTAAGATTGCAACGGAGAGGCCATTGACAGGATCATTCATCATCGCCATACCAAGACCCATTTGCAATGAGACGATCTGACCCAGCATTGTAAAAATGGTAAAAAGCATATGTAGAATTAAGCTAAACATTATCCCCCAAATTGCCTGTTCGAATGCAAGGAACAGTGAGGTGAGAGAAAATAGCTCAACTTCAGGCATTACGGGCATCAATGGTGCCGTGATGACGACAATTGAAAGTGCGAGTAGGCTCCTGACCCAAACAGGGATAAGTGCATCCCCGAAAAACGGCATGGAAATGAAAACGGCGCCAATACGAAAAAATGGCCACCAAAGTTGACCAAGTATGACGGAAAGCTCGGCAAACGTAATGGCCATTAGCCAATCATTCCCGGAATGTTATGGAACAGATAATCAAACAGTTCCATGATTTTACGCAGCATCCAATGGCCAGCAAAAATGACCATAAGTAGAGTGACCAATAGTTTGGGAAGAAAACTTAAGGTTTGCTCATTGATCTGAGTTGCTGCTTGAAATACTGCTATTCCGAGACCGACCACAAGTCCTGGTACGACTAAAACGGCCACCATTAAGATAATGAGCCATACCGCGTCAGAAAACAAAGTGACCGTCATTTCAGGAGTCATGATTTATTTCTCCCTGTTACCCAAAGCTTGCAGACAAGGTGCCTACCGTCATGGCCCAGCCATCAACCAAAACGAAGACCATTAACTTGAATGGTAAAGAAACGATCAGCGGTGATAGCATCATCATGCCCATAGCCATCAAAACACTGGCAACGACCAAGTCAATAATGAGAAATGGAATAAATAGCATAAAGCCAATTTGAAATGCCGTTTTTAGCTCACTTATCACAAAGGCTGGGAGTACAACTGCGAAGGAAATCTCCTCGATATTTTGATCGATAGGCTCATTAGCGATTCGCAGCATTTGCTCCAAAGCACTTTGATGGGTCTGAGCTAGCATGAAGTTCCTAACGGGCTTTTCCGCGACAGAGAATGCCTGAATCAAGGTTATTTCACCATTATCGTATGGCTGAAAAGCATTGTCGTAGATGTCAGACCATACTGGTCGCATTATCAAAATAGTCAGCGAGAGTGCGATACCGACAAGAACGCGGTTAGGAGGGCTTTGTTGTAGGCCTAATGCTTGTCTTAGTATCGCCAAAACAACGATGATACGAGTAAAACTGGTTGCCATTAAAATAAAAGCAGGCAAAAAGCTCAATGCCGTCATTAACAACAGGATTTGGAGCTTAACGCTGTATTCTTGCTGTGTTTGACCATCTGTCACTGACAAAAATGTGAGGCCACTCTCTGTTGCAAATGTTGGGAATGACATCATCCCCAACGTGCACAGTGCGATAAATGCAGCTAGGAGTGAAGGCTTTTTAAAAATGCGCATGCTTTTAGGTACCACTGTTTATCGACCAACACCAGATAAAGCAGAATCAAGAACGTCGATAAGTCTTAAACCGTATTTTTCATTAATAACAACAACTTCAGCATGACCCATTAATGCGCCATTGACTTTCACGTCTAGCGGTTCGCCATTGAGTTTATCTAACTCTAATACCGTACCTTCCCCCGCTTTCATCAAATCTCCTAGGGCAATTTCTTTACTTGCAACCTCTAGAGTTACAGTAACAGGAATGTTCTTAAAGAAACTCAGATCTCTCTCAGCGAAAGCTGGAGTGTCTGTAGATACTTCGTTGTCCAAGTCTTCAAGTTGGAAGTCATCAAAGTTAATGTCGTCACTGTCGAAAGCAGTGTTTTCAAAAGATTCGCTCATTAGTGCGATTCCTTATTTTGGTTAAAAATCAATACGAGTTGGCCGTCGTTTTCTGCCACGCGACCTGAGAAAAGTGTTTGGTTACCAATGCTTAGTGGGACATTGGCAAACAACTCTATTGGAAGAATATCTTCCGGTTGAAGCTGCACAACATCACTTAACGACATCGTCTTTTTAGCTAGTACAGCATTCAAACGAACAGGGGCTGAGGTTAACGCCTGCTTAAACGGTTCGTTCAGATCGGACTTTGATTGAAGCTCCAGCTCGTCAATTAGGGTTTGTACTAGTTGACCGTCCAACTTCATGTGGATGGTGCCAACATGATCCTTGAACTTAATGGTTAACTGCACATGCAGGCCAACGCCGCTGGTAGGTTCAAAGCGTTCGGCCTTCCACATTTCTGAGGGTGCTAACCAGTTTCCCATCAGTTTACTGATTTTTTCTTGAATTCGGATATCACTACTGGTTAAAGACGTTGTAGAACGTTCAACCGTTGCACCATAAAATCGATCTGCAAGTTTAATCAGAGTTTCTGTCTCAGTATGTATGTATATAAGGCCACCACTTTGGTGCCTTAGTGTCGATGTCGTGTTCGCTTCCATTTCAGATGGTGAAAACGAATGTAGCTCGACAGAATGTATCTTCGCTTCGACTTTGTTGGTTTTAAGCCAGTTCTGCAGCTCATTAGTTAAGCCATTACAAGACTCCGAAATTAGGGTAAACAACTTTTCACGTATGATATGAATAGGCTTTCCTAACAATTCTACATTTAAAATCTGCACGTCTGAATTAGCCATTTAAACTCTGCTTCTTTATATATTTTACCTTGCGTTAACAATTGTCTTTAATCCACAATCGCAGCGACAGTCTACACAGGGTTATTTATTATTTATTAGCATGGCATTTTAATAATGTGACTTCGGTTCATATGTTGACATGGAGTTGACAAAGTCATCTTCAAATAAAATCAGAAAACGGGTACTTTGATTTATAAATAAGTTAATAATAAAAAATATTAAAATTTAACGAGCAAAGCTCGTTTTTTATACTCTCTATTACCAATAGAGAATTAGTCAGGAAGTTATGTGGTTTACATTTCTAACTTATTGTTTTGTTAGTTTTAAATCATTGAACGGCAGGCTTGGTTGCTTAAATAACACACAACTTAAAGCGAGTGATGTTGTTTCAAAGTAGGACTTTTATATGGTTTTGTATGCCCATAATTTTAATGGTACGGCATATCTAATTAGTTTTCTTCAGTCATGGAAATGTCAAAAATATAGTGATGTAAAACGTTTTCGTCGCTGTTTATCTACGTTTTTGGCTCTCGGTCTATTTTCTGTGCCTCACCTTAATGCCTCGGAATATATTAATGTGCCAATGGATTTATCCAGTTGGTCATTTAAAGGAGGAAAATTTGAATGCAAATTGGTTCATTCAAAGGTTCCGCAGGGGAAGTTTTATTTCCGCTTGTTACCAAATGATAATGTTTCTTTTGTTGCCGAATTAAGTAGTAATGACAAAAGTTGGAGTAGAGCTTCACTTCAGAGTGTTCGAGCTCCATGGCAAAAGGGGCGTGAACCCTTTGTTATTGATACTCTTGAAGTAGTGAATAACCAGAAGCGCTTAGTCTTTCAACAGGGAATATCAGAGCTTTTAGATAATGTTCACCAAGGTCGATGGGTTACGCTGTCACTAAGCGGAAGTAATGATTCCTTAAAGCTAACGATTCCGACAATACAGATGAATACATCTTTAGATTCTCTTGACGCATGTAGGTCTGAGTTACCAAAAATGACCTTTGCTCAGGCTAGAGATGTTGTATTGCCGTTTGCTTTTGGGCAACTATCACTATCAGCCTCTCAATCTCACAAACTTAGAGCTTTGAAAAGTTACATCATTAGAGATGATCGCATAACCAAAATATTAGTCGACGGCTATACCGACAATGTTGGTTCCTCGGTTGCCAACCTATCTGTATCACGAAAGAGAGCGGAAAAAGTCGCAGATATGCTGACGCAGCTAGGTATTGATAAAGGCCTGATTGAAGTAAGAGCACACGGGGCCCGCTATCCAGTCGCTAGCAACAGTACTGCTGATGGTCGAGATAGGAATCGCCGCGTTACATTGCGATTGGTTCGCGATAACGAAGAAATTGTTCCACGTAATTCACGTAACACTGAGATCAACAAGAATAAGGTAATAGTGCAATGATGGCGAAAATGGAAGTTCTGTTGGTTGAGCCGAATGATGTTATTGCTCAACCAGTTTTGCATGTCTTGCAGAAGGCGGGGTATCTCATTCGTCATGCTCGTACAGGACGAAGTGCATTATTGGAAGAAAGAGCAAAAATTACCTTAGTGAGCTCAAATCTTCCGGATATGTGTGTCCGTGAATTTGTCGCTTGCCATCAAAAGCAGCGTAATTCTGGCGTTGTTATTGCGATTGTCGATCAAGAGCAAGGCATTCTTGCAGCAGAGACAATGAAAGCAGGGGCGACAGATTATTTGCTGCGCCCGTTTGAAAGTAACCAACTTTTGAGTTTACTTACTCGTGTTGAGGCTCTTGAAAAGCCACTTGCGAACATTGTTGCCGAGTCTTGGCGCAGTAAGCAGGTACTTCAGTTGGCTCACCGTGCGGCGTGTACAACAGCAAGTGTATTGATTACTGGTGAATCGGGAACTGGTAAAGAAGTGCTTGCCCGTTATGTTCATGAGCACAGTTCATGTGCTGATGGGCCTTTTGTCGCAGTGAACTGCGCAGCAATCCCTGAATCTATGTTGGAAGCAGTGCTTTTTGGTCATGTGAAGGGAGCGTTTACCGGAGCGAGTGCTTCACAGAGTGGTAAATTTGAAGAGGCCAATGGCGGTACTATCCTTCTTGATGAGATAGGAGAAATGTCTCCTGCTGTACAAGCGAAGCTATTGCGCGTGCTTCAAGAGCGTGAGGTCGAGAGAGTTGGTAGTCATAAAGCGATTCAGCTAGATATCCGCGTCATCGCTGCAACGAACAAAGACCTGCGAGAAGAAGTGCAAAAAGGTACTTTCCGTGAAGACCTTTACTATCGATTAGATGTCCTCCCACTTCATTGGCCACCGCTGAGAGAGCGCAAAGAAGATATCTTGCCTATCAGTCACTTTTTCATCGAAAAATATCAAGATAAAAGCCAATGCTATTTGTCTCACGATGCTGTGACTGCCTTAAGCCAATATCACTGGCCAGGAAATATTCGTGAACTAGAAAATGTCATTCAACGAGCGTTGGTTATGCGCCACGGTGACTACATTACGGCTCAGGATCTAATGTTACCGATTGAGTTAGTGACTTCAGCCCAGCCTGTGGAACCGACATCTAGCTTTGGCCATGTTGAGGCGAAGAAGCAAGCAGAGTTCCAATTCATCCTAGATAAGTTACGTCAGTTCGGCGGCAATCGAACAAAAACAGCAGATGCGTTAGGAGTTTCGACTCGTGCATTAAGGTACAAGCTTGCGGCAATGCGTGAGCACGGAATCGATTTACAGTCGGCACTTGGCTCAGCAGCCTAAAGGAGAGAGATGATGGCTAGTCAACCACTAAACAATGCGGTATCAGCGGAGCAACTCATGCTCTCCAAGATGGAAGTTATGCGTACTCAAGTTCAGTCACCTGAATTTGTTGTCAGCGCGAATCCACTTGACGTTAAAGAATTGAATGCACCTATGTCTTTTTCTCAAGCAATGACGAGTGTTCTCGATACGGTGAATCAACATCAGTCCGTTGCGAGTCAGAAAATGACAGCAGTTGAAACAGGGCAAAGTGATGATTTGACTGGGGCGATGATTGCAAGTCAAAAAGCCAGTCTGTCGTTCAATGCGTTAATGCAAGTACGTAACAAAGTAGTTATGTCATTTGAAGATATTATGAAGATGCCGGTGTAGAGAATGTCTGAACTATCGACTCAAGTGGCAGGCAACGCCACCATTCAACCTTCTGTGAGTACAACCTCTCAAACTAGCACTTTAAAAGGGATGGATGACATCTCTTTTAAGCTCAAAAAACTATGGTCTAGTAGCCAACGTAATTTGGTGCTTTCTGCGGTATTGGCCGCAATCGTGGCTGCCATTATTGTTGTTGCACTCTGGAGTTCTTCACAGAGCTTTAGGCCTCTTTACAGCCAGCAAGAGCGTTTTGATATCGGTGAGATTATTTCTGTTCTGGAAACGGAAGGGATCAGCTACCGTATGCAAGAACAAAATGGGCAAGTACTCGTACCTGAAGGTGATGTTGCTCGCATCCGAATGTTGCTTGCGGCAAAAGGAGTAAAAGCTAAACTTCCGACAGGTTTGGACTCTCTAAAAGAAGACAGTTCTTTAGGCACTAGCCAGTTCATGGAAACGGCGCGCTACCGACATGGATTAGAGGGTGAGTTAGTACGCACTATCATGTCACTGAATGCAGTATCAAATGCTCGTGTGCATTTGGCTATTCCTCGTCAGACACTATTTGTACGTCAGAATACTGAGAATCCGTCAGCATCCGTGATGTTAGAACTGAAACCAGGTGAGGATTTAAAACCTGAGCAAGTTGAAGCCATTATCAACTTGATCGTGGGTAGTGTGACGGCGATGAAGCCTGAGTTTGTTTCTGTTATTGACCAATACGGACGATTACTAAGTGCTGATGTAGCTTCGCTAGAGGCGGGTAAAGTTAATGCAAAGTACTTGGAATACCAAAAGAACGTCGAGAAGCAAATCATTCAACGAGCGTCTGACATGCTTACACCGATAGTCGGGCCAAGTAACTTCCGAGTTCAAGTTGCCGCTGATATGAATTTCAGCCAGGTAGAGGAAACTCAAGAGATATTGGATAGCACGCCAGTTGTACGCAATGAACATACGATTCAAAATAATTCCATTGATCAGATTGCGCTAGGTGTTCCTGGGTCTCTGAGTAACCAACCTCCAGTGACAGGTGATAAGCCAAATACAGAAGATAGCCAAAATACCAATGCTCGCTCCGAGATCAACCGCCAATACGCGGTGGGCAGTAGCGTGCGTCGTACTCAGTACCAACAAGGTCAAATTGAGAAATTGAGTGTCTCTGTTCTTCTAAACTCTCAAGCAGCTCCAAATGGCACTGCTTGGTCGGACGCAGAGAAAGCACAAATCACGACCATGGTTATGGACGCTGTCGGTATTACAGAAAATAGAGGGGACAGCTTAAGCCTAATGAGCTTTAACTTTACCCCAATCGATATTGATGCGCCATTGGCACTACCGTGGTGGCAAGATCCGACAGTCCAGCAGCCGATCCGCTATGTTATTGGTGGCATGCTGGGTATGGCGATGATTTTCTTCGTGCTGCGTCCTCTGATTATGCATCTAACGGGTGTCGATAGAAGAGATCAAGAGCTTGATTTTGCGGAGCCACAAGAAGAGCCGGTTTATGACAATGTTCAAACTCGAGAAGAGCGTGAACGTGAAGAAACACTCAACCGACGTTTGTCAGAAAAAGGTATCGCGGTGTCGTCTGGCTTAGACGTAAACAGCGATATGTTACCGCCTCCGGGTTCGCCGCTTGAAATTCAATTGAAACATCTACAGCTCATCGCAAATGAAGAGCCAGAACGTGTAGCGGAAGTACTAAAACAATGGGTAAACGTGAATGAACACAGCACAGTCGAAGCAAAAGCAGACGCTTAGTCATGTAGAGCAGACGGCTCTTGTCTTGTTAGGTATGGGTGAGGACGCTGCAGCTAAAGTATTGCAGCACTTCAGTCGTGATGAAACCCAACGAGTGACCAGAGCAATGGCTCGGTTAAGCGGCATTAAGAGTGATTCTGCACACGGAATTATCCAGCATTTCTTTGAAGATTTTCGCGAGCATAGTGGTATTCGTGGTGCTTCTAAAGAATATCTTTCGAACACGTTGCGTAAAGCACTTGGTAATGACTTAGCGAAAGGGCTGCTGAATAACCTGTATGGCGATGAGATTCGAAACAACATGCAACGTTTGCAATGGGTAGATGCAGAAGTTTTAGCCCGTTTTATTGCTAATGAACACCCGCAGATGCAGGCTATTTTTCTTGCTTACTTACCCGCAGACAGTTCTTCTGCAGTGTTGAAACATCTACCGGAAGATTATCATGATGAGCTGCTCTTTCGCATTGCTCGATTACAGGATATCGACCATCAGGTAGCGGCCGATCTTAATGACCTTATCGAGCGCTGTATCGAGCAGGTATCGACCAGTCAGAGCGCGCCAATGTCGGGTGTGAAGCAGGTTGCCGATATCATAAACCGCTTCGAAGGAGATCGTGCTTCGTTGATGGAAATGCTGAAGCTTCATGATGAAGAAGTTGTTCGAGAGATTGAGCAAAATATGTTCGACTTCATGGTGCTGGGGCGTCAGAAAGAAGAAACCATGGACCTTCTGGTGCAACAGGTGCCAATGGAACTGTGGGCTGTTGCATTGAAAGGTGCAGAAATTACCTTACAACAAGCTATCAAGCGTTCTATGCCTCAGCGCATGGTTAAGGCGTTAGAAGATGATATGCAGGTACGTGGTGCTGTAGGCTTGAGTAGTGTCGAGCGCGCTCGTCAAGACATCATGGAGTTGGTCCGTGAACTGAGCGAAGCTGGTGAGATTGATTTGATCTTGTACGAAGAGCCTACAGTGGAGTAAAGCTATGGCTGATTTTAACAACGTACTCGTTTCTAAAAAAATGCGTTTACCATCTTCTGCGTATCGCGTTCATCGCTTTCCACCATTGGCTCAACCAAATCTTATTGATGAAAACTTGGGATTAGACAATGAGTGGCAAGACACCCAAGTCGATCTTCAACAGCGTTTAGAGGCCGGTTTTCAACAAGGCTTACAACAAGGCCATGACGAAGGTTTTCGTCAAGGTGTGGAACAAGGCCAGCAACAAGGCGTACTTGAAGGGCAAAAAGAGGGCTTTCAGAAAGGGTTTGTATCAGGGGAGCAATCTGGCAAGCAAATGTTCAGTGAAGCCGCAAAGCCAGTCAATGAGCTATACCAAGCTTTGGCACGTTGGCAAGCAGAAAAAGAGCAGCAGCAGCGTCATATGATTTGTGAATTGGTACAAAAAGTAGCTCAGCAAGTTATTCGTGCAGAATTGACGTTGATGCCACAGCAAATTCTAGCTCTGGTCGACGAAACCCTAGGAGCTATGCCAGGTAAGCATGAGACAGTGACGGTTCACCTGAACCCGCAAGATCTTGAACGAATTACTCAAATAAATGCTGACCTACCAGCGAGCTGGAAACTTGTCGCAAACCCAGAACTGCAGACCGGTGGATGCCATTTAGTTACTGATGATGCAGAGGCCGATGCAAGTTGTGACTCTCGGTTAGAAGCTTGTATGGACAACGTAAAGCAACACCTTTTAGAAGAGGTGGCACTGCCTCAAGTTGAAGGTATTGATGAGTAATGCAATGCCACGAGGCCTATTAAGCGAACGCATGAGTGATGCGATCGCGTCACTCGATTCTATCCCTGTTGCGAGAGTGACTGGGCGACTGGTCAAAGTGAATGGTTTAATGCTGCAAGCCGTAGGGTGCCGATTCAAATTGGAGCAGCGTTGCCTCGTCGAGACGGATGAAGGCGATATGATTGAAGCCCAAGTTGTCGGGTTTGATCATACCGTTGCGTATTTAATGCCGATTCGCCGTTTAGGTGGTCTGTTTGCAGGCGCAAAAGTTATCCCGCTTGATGGTGATAGTACCGTACAGTTAAGCAGTAACTGGCTAGGTCGAGTGGTTAACGGCCTTGGTGAAGCGCTTGATGATGGTCCAGTGCTGAAAGGAGGAGAGCGAGTCTCTCTCGAACCAAAGCAGATTAACCCACTGAAACGCCGTCCAGTTGATACACCACTAAATGTTGGAGTGAGGGCGATAAATGGTTTGCTTACTGTTGGGAAGGGGCAACGTATCGGCTTAATGGCCGGAAGTGGTGTCGGTAAAAGTGTTTTAATGGGAATGATTACCCAAAATACAGAAGCTGATGTCATTGTTGTTGGCTTGATTGGTGAACGTGGTCGAGAAGTGAGAGAGTTTGTAGAAAGAAACCTAACACCTGAAGCTCGTCAGAAAGCGATCATTATTGCTGCTCCAGCGGATGAATCCCCTTTGATGAGATTAAGAGCCACCTTACTATGTCATCGTGTGGCAGAGTATTTTCGTGACCAAGGTAAAGATGTTCTGTTGTTAATGGATTCTTTGACTCGCTACGCCATGGCACAACGTGAGATTGCACTGTCTTTGGGGGAACCACCAGCTTCACGTGGCTATCCACCTTCTGTTTTTAGTGTACTCCCGCAACTACTTGAAAGAGCGGGTAACAGTGAAAACCCACACGGTAGTTTGACGGCTATTTATACGGTATTGGCGGAAGGCGATGATCAACAGGATCCCGTGGTCGACTCTGCTCGAGCCATCCTTGATGGTCATGTGGTGTTGTCACGTCAATTAGCCGAGCAAGGACACTATCCAGCGATTGATATCAACGCATCAATTAGTCGATGCATGACTGCGTGTACGCAAGAGGCTCATAGCACAATTGCCAATCAGTTTAGGCAACTTTACTCGAGTTACCTTCAAGTCAAAGAACTGCTGCCTTTAGGTGGTTACCAGCCAGGTCAAGATCCAGAGCTCGATCGCTCGGTGGCTATTTATCCTCAATTGAGAAGCTATTTGCAACAGTCAGCCACTGAATCCGTTGATTACCCAACGAGCTTGACCGAGCTTGCTCAATTGTTTCAGGCACAATGAGGGCTAAGTTGTGGAAGCAAAATTAAAAGCGGTCGGTAAACTACAACTGATGGAAGAAAAGCAGCGTGATCGCGTTGGGCAGCAACTTGACCAGATGCGTCAGCAGCATGTTCATTTGCAAACACAACTGCAGCAGCTTTCTGCGCTAAAAAATCACGCGGGACAATCGGCATTGATGGCGCCAACATTGAACAGTGCGACGTTGATGAACTTAAATCGAGTTGATCAGATGCTGCAAAAAATGTTGCAGCATCACGAGCATGAGCAAGCAGTAATGCAAGCCCGTTGCACCTCAGTTCAAAAGCAATTGGAACACAAACACGCTCGCGTTCAGGGGCTAGAGAAAGTACTGGAACGCTGGCGAGCCAAACAAAACTATGAGAAAGCGAAGAAAGAACAAAAGCTCATAGAGGATATTATTAACTCACGATTGAAGAGGAAGATACTTTAGTTTAGTGAGATCGAGCCATACGAAAGAGTCTTTACGCCACGGTCTTTACTCCCTTTTTTGCCATACCTTTTAAACAAGTAACCAATGGCATTGGCTTCGCAATACCATAACCTTGTGCATAGTTGATTCCTAATTCAGATAAGATCTGAATGTGGGCTTCACTTTCGACAAATTCTGCAACTGTCTGAAGTTTCATCTCGCGCGCTACAGTGCAAATCGAGCTTACGATCAATCGGTCGGTTTCATTGTAAGGTAGGTTTTTAACAAATGCTCCGTCTATTTTTAGTACATCAAGTGGCAGTCTTCTTAAATACTCAAAACTTGCATATCCAGTACCGAAGTCATCGATGGCAATTTTGCAGCCCACCTCTCGCAGTGTCGTTAGTGTTTCTATCGCTTGTTGCTCATTGCTTAATGCTGATGATTCGATGATTTCGAAACAGACTTTCTCTAAAGGAATCTTCAACTGCGCTGCCTTGGAGATTATTTGCTCGGCTAAGTTTGGTACACCAAGTGTTTTAGCGGTTAAGTTGATTGAGCAGTAATCGATTTGGGTCCAATCTTCTACGTGAGCATCAAGCATTAGAAACGTATGGTCAATTACCCATCGATCGAGTTGAGTTTCCAAGCCAAATTGGTTAATCAAAGGAAAAAAATCGGCAGGAGCAAGTATTGAACCATCCGAGTTTATTACCCTCAATAAAACCTCAAAGCTAGTTGGTGTATTGGCTGTAGGTGACAGAGTCTTATATGGCTGACAGTAGAGTTCGAATTGATCATTTTTGAATATTTGTTGGATGTAGTTCAGTTTGTCGACTCGATCTGAATGCGCAGAGGTTAGTGTGACCCAATGTATGGTTTCATCGTATCCCGCTCTTTGGTCGCAAAGTACCGAGGCAACTTTTTCTATGTCCATGGTTGGATAGATACGAGCGCAGTGCAAGACAGGGTTAACTAAAGATACTGATGTCCCTTGCCAATAAAACTGGAATTTTTCCAGATGCCGAGAAACTTCATAGAGCTCACCATGTATGCCCTCTGACATTTCAGTAAAACTAATGACTCCCGTTGAAAAAGGGGGGCGGTAGCAGCGGTTAATCCCTTCATTTCTCGAACTTAAATAATCACTAAGTTGCTTAATAAGTTGAGATTTTCCTTCATGTCCTAACCCTGTCAGCATTGAAAGAGTTGAAGTGAGATCTAAGTAGATCAAGACAGATTGTGACTGGGTAAATACGTCTTCTTTTAGCTGAGCAATATTGTATAACTCAGTATAGGGGTCTATCCGCTCCGCTTGAATCTGCATTTGAGACATTTCATAGTATTTGATGGAATAGCCAGCAAGCAGGTAGGCTAGGGTAACGAGTACGGAAACAATGATCATTAATCCCAGCAACTTTTCTTGATTGTACGGACCAGCGTTGAATGCATGTATGGCGTCGTAGATGATGAGTAATGTTGCAAATGATCCAATTACTAATGGCTGAATAATGCCATGGCGAGACAAACCGGAGATTACAATAAGAATTACGCAAAAACTCACCGTATTGAGTAGGAAGGAGCTCGGTGCATACGCTGCTAAACTCAGCAAACCGATACTGCCAAATAGCCAAAAAAGATAGCGCTTATCCGTGTTGCTGGAGTGACGTAAGCTTCGGTCTAAGGCAATAAAGCGTTGTTGATCAGTACCAGTTAGCAAACACGTTGCAACGTATAGGGTTGGCGTGACAAGTAGCTGTGTCAGGTATCCACCTAATGTTGCATAGACGAGGAAGTGGGTGTCAAAATAATTGCTTCCTATTACACCACTAACTATCAACATCATCATTGTATTAGCCAGTGGGTAAAAACATCCGGCCGTTAAGAAAAACACGCTTAGCTTAGTGGAAGCGGGTTTATCTAGTGCTCTATCATTATAGGTATGAAACAACCATGCGGTTACAAATGGAACAATGGGAAGGAGCAGACTATAAGTTGCACTGAATTGAACTCCTCTCCCTGTTAGCCAGTAATAAAAGAACAACCCAAGCACAACGCTGGGTATCGCTTTTGACCTATAGCGAAGAAAGCTAACTAACGCCGTAGCGCCAACGATAGAGATGATTTGGAAATTGTCTTGTTCTAAAACGAAAAGAGAAGATAACCCAAAGCTGACGAATATCATCGACACAATAGAAAGCGATAATATAACGTAAGAAAATACTCCGTATTTTGAAGTATTGATGCTCATCTCATTACTCTGCAAACGATTTACTACGCATCATAGCAAGTTTTGTGATTTCCAAATAATGAAAATCCATAGTATGTATAGGGTTACTTCACGTTTTCTGTGAAAAGTATCAATATCAAATTAGACGTTCACAACGTCGGCGTAGGTAGCTGAAAGGGAGCAGGAAAATAAACAAAAATGGGGAGAGGCCACCACCACTGCTTCCTACTGAATCTGTTTCTGTCACGACCGTATCTTGCGGTTCAAATCCTGAGTCACCTTCGCTGTAGTAATCCTCAGAGGCAGCCTTTGAAGCATCATAGGCAGTTTTTGTTCCACTACTAGTAAGTCGTTCAATCCAAGTTGTATAGTTCAATACCTCGGTAAACACACTCGGGATGGATGGAGATTCACATACAGAAGAACCATAACTAACAATGCCAATTTGCTGATAACTTCCATCGCTATCTAGGTAAGTCAGAGGCCCTCCAGAGTCGCCACGGCAAATACCGGTGTAGGGTTTGTTTGGAAAGCCGTTAGCGCAAAGGGTTTCTTGGCTATGGTATCCAGAGACAAGGCTTGCGCACTGGATGTCTGTCAATGGGCGAACATCGGCTGTGAGCAAGTAATCTGCGCCAGACGTATCATTTGATGATGTTTGACCAAGGCCAAAGATTTGGTAAACGCTTTGTGCACTGTAATCGCCGAAGTCTTGTGGCAAGGTAATCGATTGAACATTGTCAGTAATAGGGTAACTGAGTTCGAGAATGGCAATATCATTAATCCATAAATCGGATTCATCGTAGTCTGGGTGCTGCGTTATTGTTTTTACATCTTTGAATTCTTGGACATACACATCTGAGCCTGAGGGGTTTTTGACTAAGACTCGTAGGTCATCTTCTGACCAGCCGTTAGAAAAGACATCTTCGCCAACGCAATGTGCCGCAGTCATAATGTATCGGTCATTGACGATGGTACCACCGCAAACGTCAGCAAAAGTATTTGAACCTTGTCTGTGAAGTATGAGTCGAGCGAAGAAAGGGGCTTGATTCGGAGTGATCCTCTCTCCATTGATCACGGCTGTTGACAGCCCTGGCTGGTTGTTTGCTGTTTTGACTGTTACCTCGGAGGCAAAGACTTGTAGCCCGAGCAGTAAAGAGATATTTGCAACGATAACTGGTGATAACTTCATGCATGTTCCCCTGTTGTTATCTTCATTAATTAGTATACCCAAGTAACCTCGAGATGCTAGGTTCAGCGAGAATGACTTGGTTTGTAGACGCGGCGGCGATTTAAAGGTCTAGTGGGTCTAAATCAAGAATCGACAACAAAGTATACAAGCCAAGTCTCTTACTCTTTGCAAAGAGGGCCCTTTGGGAGCGTGTCATTGCCCCGATTGCTGCGTCAAACAACTTGGAAAGAGCTGGCTATTACGCTGCGTTGTTTTCCTTGCACTCGAGTCAATGACAACGCTCTGAATCCTGCATCTTGAAGTCACTTGGGTATATATGCAGTGATGTTAAGTTATGTTCTTTCTATTTTTAGCTTTTAACCAGTTCTCACTGAGCGTTAAGCTCTTTTTTTAGCCATGCTCTTAGTTGATGCATCGACTCTAGCTTAAGTTTATGGGGAGGACAGACAAAATAGAATTTTTGATAAGGGTTTACGACTGGCTCTCCTAGCTCAATTAATTGTCCATACTTGATGTCGTCTTTAACAAACAATCGGTGTGTTACTAGCAATCCTAAACGTCTTGTCGTGGCTTGAACTGCTTGAATCGACATATTAAAGGTCATCGGTTTGATGTTAGTTGGGCGTTGAAGTCCAGTTTCCTCTTGCCAAACTTGCCAATCACGCTTGCGACGATCATTCGTCACCTCGATGATAGGGTAAGCCGACAAAAGGTGGCGGATGTCACGACTTTCTGATTGCTCTAACAGTTCAGGGCTGCACACTAGCACTAACTCATCTTCGCTGAGCATTTCACAGTAGTAATCTTGCCACTCTTCTGGGCTGCCATGTACGACAGCGACATCAATCCCTTCTTGCTCCAAGCTAAACTGCCCAACTAGGTTCGACAAACGAATATCCAACTGGGGGGCGTAATCTTGTAAGCTCGACATGCGAGGTATCCACCAATGCAAGGCGAGCGAATTAACCATGTTGAGCGTAATTCGCATGGAGTTTTGATCGTGAATCAAAGCCTCTGTCGCATCGACGATTTGCTCAAGAGCTGGTGAGACTTTTCGATAGTATTTCTTGCCGTCATTGTTGAGTATGACTTGGCGACCGATGCGGTCAAACAGAGGTTTGTTGACCTGACTCTCTAAGGATTTGATGGCCTGGCTGACCGCAGAATGGCTAACCGAGAGTAAATGGGCGGCTTCTGTCATGCTACCTGTCTCCGCTACGGCGACAAATGCGTAGATGGATTTTAGCGGTACTAACTTGCGCATGCTGCTATTACTCTCTCTTTTGATGGGGTGGATCGTATCTGGATAATTTAAATCTGTAAGTTTTTCTTACAAGTAAGTTTAAAATTACTCGCTATTTCTCATTTGTTTACTTTCTTAAAATACTCCGTGAATTAAGGAGTATCTAATGAAAGAAGAAAATAAACCTGTCACCTTCATGTTAATGTCGACATTAAGTTTATCTGTTACAGGACTGTTAGCAAAGCAGCTCAGTAACGATTTATCCGTGACCATGTTCAGTTTCCTCCGCTTCTTCACTCCGGCTCTCATTTTGTTGGTCATATTGCGCTTTAAGAATCTTACTTTGCCTACTGTAGGAACCATTAAGCCGATTTTGCTTCGTGCTCTTTTCATCGCAATGTGTCAGTTGTGTTTTATCGCGTCGCTGCAAACGCTGACTCTGGTTGAAGGTGTCGTGCTATTTGCGACTGGGCCACTGTTTATGCCAATCGTCGAGAAGCTGTTTATGCGTGGTCAGATTCGAATGTCGACCATCGTAGCGCTCGTTATGGCGTTTTCAGGTGTGATTTTATTGGCTGGTTCGGATGGCGAGTTTACATGGCGTATCGATTTGCTGTTGGGATTAGCTGGTGGGCTGTTTAACTCTGGTTCTCAACTGACGCTCTACAAAGCAAGTAAGAGCGGCTTATCACCGCTTGAAATCAACTTTTGGACCTTTGGCGCAGCAGCTCTGTTTATCTTGCCACTGGTCGTGGTGAACGACGCCAGCATGTTGATGAGCTCAATGTCGATAAGCACTTTTGAAACGCCCAATACGTTGCTCGTATTTCTGATGTCGTTACTTATTATTAATACGCAAGTATTTCGTTCTAAAGCTTACCAACTTGCAAGTAGTGGTTCACAGCTCGCTCCACTTATATTCACTAACTTACTGTTTACAGCAATATGGCAATGGGCGTTCTTTGAAGACCAAATGAGTGATAGTCAGGTTATGGGCATCAGTTTAATTGTCCTAGCGACGGTAATGAATACCTGCTGGATTAGGTTCTCGGCACGCCGTATAGGTTTACTGCGACCTAAAACACCTTAAGGATAGGTTTAGCCTAGCAAGCTGTGACAAATGAAGTGTAAACGTCAGTGCCTGTTTGATTTTTAATCAGAATGAGCTAGCGTCAAGAAAGATGCAGGGAGAGAAAACATGCTGACTTTAAACTATCACGTCGAGATTACTGCGACACCTCAGCGCGTATGGAGCGTGCTGACCGATGTCGAACTATACAAACGATGGGCGCAAGCCTTTTCGCCTCAGTCTCAATTTGATGGCGCATGGGAAGAAGGTTGTGACATGACTTTTTTTGATCCAGATATGGGTGGAACGAGAGCGATAATTGACACGGTACAGCCGTTACAAAAACTGGAGTTTCATCATGTTGCCATTTTTAACCCAGATAATCGGCAGCAATTGGATGGAGACTTAGCGTCCAAGTGGATCGGATCGCGAGAGATCTATCAGATCGATACGTTGGATGATCGCTTGTTGTTGAGTATAACCATTCACACTCACAGTGATTTTGTGTCAATGTTCAACCACGGCTGGGAGAAGGCTCTGCCTTTGATCAAAACCATCAGTGAAGAGTAAGGTGAGGTTGCAAGCTAAGATTGGGCTGACGACAGGTGAGTTGTGGGTATACAATAGCCTCCAATTTGCGCACCAAGAGAGTTGATGATGGAATTTAAGGTTGATACCCACACGCATACGTACGCTAGCGGCCACGCTTATAGTACGTTGATTGAAAACGCGAAGTCGGCACAAGAGAACGGGCTTGATATGTTCTGTACGACCGATCACGCTGAATCCATGCCGGGTGCGCCTCATTACTGGTTTTTCTCTAACCAGAAAATTCTGCCTCGTTTTCTTGAAGGGGTTGCTATCATCCGTGGAGTTGAATCTAACATCCTTAATACGGAAGGTGAAATTGATATTCCACCGAGTGTTGATCGCAATCTAGATTGGGTTATCGCAAGCTTTCATGAGCCTGTGTTCCACCCTGCTAATAAGGCTACACACACTGAAGCGCTTTTGAATATCATCAAAAATGGTCGCGTTGATGCCCTCGGTCATCTGGGGAACCCAAACTTTGACTTCGACTTCGAAGCGGTCTTGAAGTGCGCGAAAGAGCACAACGTCGCGATTGAAATCAACAACACCACACTGAAAGGCAATAGCCGTGTTGGCAGTGTGGACCGTTGCCACGAGATTGCGCAAATCGGTAAAGAGTTGGGTGTGTTTTTTACTACCGGCAGTGACGCACACTTCTGTCATGATGTGGGTAACCTGAGCTTAGTAGGTGATTTAATGGACAGAGTCGGCATCGACAGCAGCAAGGTTATCACTCACTCAGCACAACAATTCTTATCCTTCCTAGAGCTGCGCGGTCGCAAGCCAATTGTAGAGTATGACGAGATTCGCAACGCATAAACTTGATTACATTTTTGGTTATGCAAGTGTTAAGGGATTGCTTTACACTGCTCGCATTAAAAAGCCGACTCAGAATTCGGTATTCAATGGAGAAGTGAAGATGTTACGTCCTTTAGTATTGGGGTGTGTTATTGCGTTGGGCTCAACATACGCAATGGCAGAAGCCGTCGATTTAAAACAAAACATGAAGCAGATGAAGATGGATTTCAAACAGGCGGCAGAAGCGTCTGATGTAGAAACCATGAAATCTGCCATTGATAGCTTACAAGCGATCGTCGAGCAATCTAAGCGCGGTAACTACCCGCCAGAGAAGTTCGCTCTCTATCTAGAAGGCTTCAATAAGTTGACGGTAACGCTAGACAAGATTGAAGCAGATCTTGATGCGGGCAAGCTACAAGAAGCGCAAGATCAACTGCGTGAAATCGATAGCCTACGTGAAGAGTATCACGACAAGCGTAACCCAAGCATTTGGAGCAAGCTGTTCGGCTAATCGCTCACTGAGTTACTTGAAGGAATACGATATCAGCCTGCCACTTCGGCGGGCTTTTTTCTGCCTTTGACTCTTTATCTCTATTTGATTCTCTATCTCTAAGACTCTGCCGCGAAATACGACCTGAGCTTATCTCTCAGCCAAATATTTGCAGGGCTGTGCTTCATTCGGTTATGTGAAAGCAGTCGATATTTGATAGGGATATTGGTGAAAGGCGCATCCAGCACTTGTAAGTCCAGCCGTTCGGCAAATTGATTGGCGATACTTTTGACGGTTGCCGCTAAGCAATCACTGTTCGAGATCATCGTCATCTGCGACACCAAAGAGTCACATTCTGCTGCGACTTTACGCTCTTCTATCGACTCCTCGGTAAACAAGTCCGCGAGATAGGCGTCTTCGCGACGAAGTTTTAGTGTGACGTGCTTTTCGCGATAGAACTGCTCAAGTGACAGCTTTTGCTGAATCCTTGGGTGACCTTTTCTGGCAATCAGACAGATCTCATCATTTAAAAAGAATTCAGAGAAAAAGGAAGGAGCAGAGTAATGAGCGAAATCGATCGCCAAGTCTGCTTTCTGTTGATTGAGGTTATTGATCAGCTTTGTTTCACTGGACAGCGTCGGGTGCAATTCTATCTCAACGTTACCGAGCGTGTTATCTGCTTCAATCCTAGGAAGCAGCATTAACATCACTGGCTCGGAGGTATAAACCACAAAACGACGGGAGTTCTCAGTGGAAAAGCTTTCTATTCCTTCCAATGCATTTCGGATTTGATTCAGTGCTGGCTCAACTTGACGGGCTAACTCGTGAGCCTGATGCGTAGGCTCTATGCCTCGCCCTGAGCGAACGAAGAGTTGTACGCCTAGCTGCTTTTGCAGTCGTTTCAACACGCCACTGACCCCTGGCTGGGTTAAACCCATGGTATCCGCCGCAACCGTGATTGAACGGTGTTGATAAACCGCGATAAACACTCGAAGGAGATTAAGATCGATATTGGATGGTTGCACAAGCTTTTCTCAATACATAACAAATGGTGATGTTTTAAATAAAGTTTCATGCATGTATTTTGATGTGTCAACGAAATAAAGTGAACGCATATCCAATAACGAGACACCACGAGGCTCACTATGACAAACCGTTTTGCACCCTCAGCGATTTCACTTGCACTGTTCGTTTCTTTTTCTGCAACAGCGGATTACGCCAGCTTAGATACTTACCAAGGTAAGCCTGCAACGGAGCATACTCAGCGTGCAAATGCGACGCTAGCGAAAGATCTACCTTGGCAAGACGTCAGTGCATTTGAACGTACAAAGAAAGGGCTCATTGCCGAGTTTGGCACTCACGAAGCAGGCGATCTGAAAAATCGCTTTGAATACATGTCAGAGATGAGTGTGGAGCAATTACCAGCGTCGGTGAATCCATCGATTTGGCGTCAAGGCATGTTGAACTACGCCGCTGGTGGTTTGTATCAAGTAACGGATGGGGTATATCAGATCCGTGGTGCAGACTTGTCTAACATGACCATCTATCGCACTGACAATGGTTACGTTATTCACGATCCTTTGCTGTCAAAAGAAGCGGCTGCCGCGTCATGGGCATTTGCTAAAATGCATCTGCCAAAGATCAATGGCGAACATAAAATTACGGGTATGATTTACTCGCACATGCATGCGGATCATTTTGGTGGTTCTCGCGGTATTTTTGAGTCGGGAGACTTTGTTGAAGGTGCACCAATCTATGCACCCAATGACTTTATCAAAGAACTCGCGGATGAAAACGTGATTGCGGGTGCTGCAATGGGGCGCCGTGCAAACTATCAATACGGAACCACGTTGGATAACAACACTCAGGGCATCGTCGATAACGCACTTGGTCTCGGCACTTCTCGAGGTGAAGTCACCTTGGTTGCTCCGACACAGGAAATTGAAGAGCGTGAAAAAGTCGTCACCATCGATGGACTAGAGTTCCACGCGATCAATATGCCAGGGGCTGAAGCGCCAGCAGAAATCGTCCTTTATATTCCAGAGTATCGATCACTGAACACCGCGGAACTGACCTATGACGGTATGCACAATATCTATACCTTCCGTGGAGCAAAAGTGCGTGATGCGTTGGCTTGGACTAAGTATCTGACAGAGCTTAAGTTGCGTTACGTTGATAGTGGCTTGGTTGATAACATTCATGCTGCTCACTCTGCACCAGTGTGGAATGATGCCAAGACAGAAACCAACGAAATTTCGGATTACATGACGCTACAACGTGACAACTATGGATTTATCCACAACCAAGCGATGCGTTTAGCAAACCATGGTGTCACTATTCATGATGTTGGGCGTGAGATTGAAAAAATCGTCCCACAATCTCAAAAAGACACTTGGCACACCAATGGCTATCACGGCTCCTACAGCCACAATGCTCGCGCAGTAGTGAACTTGTACCTTGGTTACCATGACATGAACCCAGTAAACACCAACCCACTGCAAACCAAAGCGAAGTCGTGTGTTTACGTAGATGCAGCAGGTGCGGATACCTTATTCAAAGCAGGGCAAACGCACTTTAAAAAAGGCGAGTACCAAGAGGCATCACAACTGTTCAATGATCTGGTTCAGTGTGACCCAAGCAATATCGACTACCGTTTTGCATTAGCGGATAGCTTCGAGCAGCAAGGCTACCAGTCTGAAACCATGGCTTGGCGTAACTCTTACCTGCAAGGGGCGGTCGAGCTTCGTACTGGAGACATTCAGCCATCGATTAAACTCGCATCTCCAGATGTTATCGCAAATACCCCAACGGGCATGTTCTTGGATTTCCTTGCGGTTCGACTAAATGCGGAAAAAGCAGAGCAGGCGGAATTAGACTTTAGCTTTGGTATTCACCACCCAGACTTAAATGAGTCTTACTTTGGCGAAGTTTCTAATTCTAATATGGCGAACATCCAAGTAGATGAACTGCCAACTACAGATGTCACGTTGCAAATCAGCAAAGCGGATATGACGGCGATGGTACTCGGGCAAGCAACGCTTGATGACCTATTGAAGTCTGGTGAGGCGAAGTTAACAGGCAATGCCAAACTAGTTACTCAACTCGTGAGCACATTAGATGACTTTGATGGGATGTTTGAAATCCTACCAATGCCTGCGAATTAAGTAATTGATCTTAGACTAACAAAGCCTCGGTGTTTTCCACTGAGGCTTTTTGGTTTCTATTCCATAATTACTTGCATGAAAACCTGTGAAGTAGCGTTCACTTATTGATCCTCTTTTTGAGCTAACAATCAGAATTGGTTACGCTGTGTGAAATTTGTTAAGTCACCGTTATGCGTAGATTAATTCCTTTTTATCGCTCAATGCTAGTTACTAGTGCCTTAAGTTGGGTACTCGTAACGCTGATGCCTGTTATCAATGCTCATGGTAACAGCATGGGCGTGTGGGCGACGCTATGTACACTTAACGGTTTGGAATTGGTTCAGATAGAAAAGGGCGACAACTCTGTCAGCCACAAAGGCAAGCCTTGTCCTTTTAGCCATTTCTCGACTTTTCATCACGATACACTTCCAACTGCACTGATACTTTCACGACTGAGCTCGGTTATTTCCGACAGCTACGCTTATTTGGCTCTAAGTGTGCGATTTGAAATGCCAGTTCCACGTGCGCCACCGAAGTTAGTTCTGATAAACCTCTAAAGGTAATCCATCTGGATCTTGGAAGAAGGTAAATGCTTTGCCTGTGAACTCGTCAATGCGAATCGGCTCAACTTCAACGTCATTCGATTCGAGGTAGGCTTTTACTTGATCAACATCATCAACCAAAAACGCGAGATGTCTCAACCCTTGTGCTTCGGGAAAGCTTGGTCTATTCGGTGCGCCCGGAAAGCTAAACAGTTCAACTTGGCTGCCGTCAGGTAAAGCGAGGTCAAGCTTGTACGAGTCTCTGGCTTCACGATAGTTTTCAGCAATGACTTTTAATCCCAACACTTCAGTGTAAAAGCGTTTTGACCTTGGGTAATCGCTGCAAATGATCGCGACGTGATGAATGGCATTAAACATGGTTAGCCTCATCGGAGACTAAATGCTCCTTAACGAAGTCAATAAACACGCGCAGACGAGCAGGCATGTATTTGGTTTGTGCATACTGCATCGCGATAGCGCCGTGGTAGTTACTCTTGATCATCCAATCCGGCAATACTTCCACCACTTCCCCTTGCTCTAACGCGTCTTTGATTACGAAGTCATGGAAGATCCCAATTCCCAAGCCAGACTTAACCCCGTTCAAGCGCATTTGAGAATGGTTGACGGCGTAGCGTCCACTTACTGCAATTGAGTGGAACGCTTCCTCTTTAAAGAACGACCAGATGTTGTCTTTGTCGTTCTCGGCAAGGTAAATACAGTCGTGCTGCTCAAGCTCGGTTGGGTGCTCAGGCATACCGTGTTTGGCTAGGTAATCTGGAGAGGCACACAAAACAAGGTTGGTCTTGCTGATCTCTTTGAGGACCAGATTCTCATCGGGTTTGTCGGTGAGCTTAAAGGCGACATCAATACCTTGGCGGAACAGATCGATCTCACCGTCTGCTGCACGCAGCTTAAGCTGTATATTTGGATAACGTTTTAGGAATGGCAACACAAACGGTTGAAGCACCGAATTAAGAAACGCTTCGGGCGCAGCCACTGTGAGTGCCCCCGTGGGTTCGGCATGATCTTCCGCAGATAGCTCAACGGCTTGCTGCGCGGCATTCACCATTGCGATGCTTTGGTCGTAAACCTTTTGCCCAGCTTGAGTGATGATCAACTTACGAGTCGTGCGCTCAAACAGTTTCACCGAGAGGGCTTGCTCTAATCGTGTGATCAACTTACTTAAAGCCGATGGCGTCACGCCGAGTTGTTTGGCTGCAGCGGTAAAACTGCCTTCGTTTACCACTAAGATAAACGAAGCAAGATCAGGAAGTAGGGCAATGAGTTTTGGATTAACCATAATTGTTCAGTTCTGCGCAGCGGAATAACGATATTGTCTGGTACGGTTTCACGAGGTTCAAGTGTCACCATCTCGCTTTAACGATATTTTTCCAAAAATGCTTTGAGTGCAGGCAAGCCAGATTCACCAGTATGGTATTGCTGCCAACAGTGATAAATGGCCGTTTCGTGGTCTGCAATCAACACTATAGCTTCTCGCTCAGCGGTTGAATACTGCTGTGAAGCTTTCACTTCTTCATGCCACTCTCGATACTTGATCTCATAAGGCTCCACCCATTTCAGAAGAGTCGCCACCAACTCTTGCCATGGTAAACCAATCCACTTGGTTGCATCTGCCAAGCCTTTATCCAACATCTCTTGGTGTCGACTTTCGATATCCATGCCATTTGTCAGCTGTACAGGTTTGAGCTTTTCTGCGGTGAGCTCTTCCACTTTAATCAAGGTTTGCCACAGCGTTTGTTGTTCACTTTGGGTGTAATGGCTCAAGTAGTGGTTGAAAAAAGCGATGCCGTAGATTTCGCCATAGTAAGCTGCCAGTACGTTATGAATCATGCTGAGAATCGTGATTTAAACAGGGAATACCGCATTGTAGGAGGGGAGCGCACGAAGTGTAAATAGCTGATTAAGAGCAAAAAAAACGCTGCTGAAAAAACGAACAGAACTTGTGAGAATTTTATGAGAATTCGATGAAGTTGCTGATAGATTTGCTCGTCATTCTTAGAGGCAAGAACGCAAAACGTTCGAAACGTAATGCTTAACCTACTCAAGTTACAAACAAAGAAGTAAAGCCGTAAACATGGACTTGAGTAGTTCAACCCTCATTAAAGGATGGAATCACAATGAAAAAACGTACCCAACTCGGACTCGTCATGACTTCAGTCGCTATGGCACTAGGCTCTGCATCAGTGAATGCAGCGGAATTGGAAATCACCGTGACAAACGCAACCAAAGGCATCTACTTTACGCCTCTTATTGTTGCCGCACATGGTTCTGATCTTCAAATGTTCAGAACGGGTCAAGCAGCAACGCCAGAACTAGAAGCAATGGCAGAAGGCGGTGATATCTCTGGTCTTGCTAGTGTGATTGGTAACGCTGGTGGTGCGGTGGTTGAGAATCCTGCTGGTGGTATTTTGAATCCGGGTGTCGCAACCACCTTTACGATGAACAGTGGTAATCATGGATACTTGTCTCTTAGTGCGATGCTTCTGCCAACCAATGATGGTTTCGTGGGGCTAGATAGCTGGAAAATCCCAACGGAAGCTGGCACATACCGAGCAACGCTAAGAAGTTATGATGCAGGTACAGAAGCTAATGATGAACTAAAAGCTAGCATGCCTAACCCACCTTTCATTACCTTTGGTACTGGCGGCACAGGCGTTGAAGCTGCAGTGACTAATGACAAAGTGCACGTGCATCCGGGTAACCTTGGTGATAGCGATCCAACTGGCGGCATCAGTGACCTAGACAGCAGCAGCCATCGTTGGTTGAACCCAGTTGCAACCATCACAATTGTTGTGAAGTAAGGGGGATGTATGAAATACAGAATCTTACTCGTAGCAGCTTCAGTCGGCTTACTCGCCGGTTGTCCAAGCGATGATGATAACGATGTGGTGAAGTCATACCGTTACACGATTAACGTTGCAAACTTGACCGCGAATCAACCAATGTCTCCGCTTGCGGTAATCACTCACAGTGGTGACTACCAATTGTTTGAAATTGGCCAAGCTGCATCTGTTGAACTTGAGCACCTTGCCGAAGGTGGTAGTAACGCCGAGTTGCTAGCGCTAAAGGATTCCAATGACTATGTCTACCAAGCGTTGTCAGGGAACGGTTTAGTGCTTCCTGGTGGAAGTGATTCAGTAACCTTTACGGTTGACCCACACAAAGCGGGCTATGTTTCAGTCGCTTCCATGCTTGTGAACACCAACGATGCATTTGTCGGGGAAACGGGTCTATCGCTTAAATCATTGGCCGTGGGTGAAAGCTACGAAATGAGTATGAACGTCTGGGATTCCGGTACGGAATTGAACGATGAACTTGCAGCCACTATTCCGGGACCAGCAGGCGGTGGGGAAGGTTTTAATGCCGCTCGTAATGACACAAATGATGTAGTGGCGTTTCACGCTGGAGTGGTAAGTAAAGATGATGGTTTAACCAATTCTGCGCTTTCTGCGAACCATCGCTTCCTGAACCCTGGAGCGAAGCTCACTATCACCCGAGTCGAGTAATACAGGCTCCGATGGCGTCTCCTTTCCAAAGCGCTTGTAGCCGAGCGCTTTAACTCTCATGGCGTCATCGGAACCTTTTTTGAAAGAATTTCTAATTTGTTCCGGTCATGTGCAAAGTGAGGATACTCGAAGGCAAGGAAAGGACCATGGAACAACAGGCAATCAATTTAGTCGCGAACATTTTGCTGGTAGAAGACGATGATGATTTGGCAGAACTGGTTCAAATGCATCTCAAGTTTCAAGGACACCAAGTGTTGCGGGTAGCGAATGTCGCCGAAGCCAAAACACAATACCAACAACACTCTTTTGATTTACTCATTCTTGACCGAGGTTTGCCAGACGGTGACGGCTTAGATATCTGCCATTATTTACGTCAGCACCAAGATTGGAGCCCTGTGCTCATGCTGACCGCCAGAGATGGTGAGATGGATAAAGTGGATGGCTTGGAGGCGGGTGTGGATGACTACATTACCAAGCCGTTTAGCGTATTAGAATTTCAAGCTCGAGTACGCAATGTATTGCGACGGGTTAGTCAAACCGCAGAAGTACAAGTTGAAAGAAGCGAACTTGAAGACAGCATGGACTTTGGTCCGCTAAGAATTGTTCCAGAATTGCATCAGGTATCCTTAAATGACAAGGATGTCACTCTTACCGCGACAGAGTTTACCTTGCTGCAATTCCTCGCGACGCGACCGGGTAGAGTCTACAGTAAAGATGAATTGCTCGACCATGTGTGGAATACTAGTCATTCCGGTTATCACCATACGGTATGTAGCACCATCAATCGCCTACGCAGCAAGTTGTCTTTGTCTGACTCTGATCATCATTTTATCCAGACGGTATGGGGCGTGGGGTACAAGTTTCAACCACGACAGTAGTTTTATTACCCAAGTAATGACTGTTTAAGGAGGCGCTAGGATGAGCTTCAAATCTCGCTTAGTAGTGTTCACTAGCCTATGGTTTTGTCTAGCTGCAGCTGTTATTGCATTAACGTACAATTGGCAAAAAGAGACCATTGAATTACGCACTAAGCAGAGTCTGCACAAAGAGTTGGCAAGCCACATGCGTGATGATAATCCGTTGATGATAGGCACGGATTACAACCCGAAAGCGCTCAAATCCATCTTTCATACCCTTATGTTGATTGGTCCGGATTTCGAAATATATTTTCTTGATAGCCAAGGCAACATCACTACCCATGCAGCGCCAGAAGGTGCAGAGATCATGGGTAAGGTGGATCTCAATCCCATTAAGCAATTCTTAAATGATCAACCCTTTCCTATTTTGGGTGAAGACCCACGCAATCGTGGTGAGCACAAAGTCTTTTCTGTCGCTGCGATAGAAGAATTAGGCTCTACAGTCGGTTATCTTTATGTGGTGATTGGCAGTACCCGACATGATGCGATTGCCAATGCTCAAGTCGATACCCCTTACATCGCGCTGGCAGGATTGGTCTTAGTGTCCATTTTAGGCTTTGCTCTTGGGGCTTATGTGCTGGTCAAACGTAGTCTATTGAACCCGATTGAGCGTGTGACCAAGCAACTTCAACAGCAAGCTGAACATGATTTCCGCCTGCAACCCGATTTTACTCACCAAGTGCCGGAGCTCGTGCCGATTGCACACTCTTATCAGATGATGGCGAAGCATATCCAGCAGCAGTTTTTGCAGTTGGAGTATCAATCGTCTCATCGTCGCCAAAGCTTATTGCAGCTAAGTCATGATTTAAAAACGCCGTTATCGAGCGTGCTTGGCTATTTGGAAACGTGGCGTTTGCAACATCCGGAACCCGATCCTTTGATTGACGTTGCTTTCCGAAATTGTGAGAAGCTCTCAACTCAATTGCATTCTTTATTAGACGCCGCGCGCAAAGAAGCTCCAATGCCAAACTACGAGTATCGCCCTGTGGACCTGGGCGCGTTGATGGCAGAATGTGCTGAAACGATGCAGAGCCAGTTTTCTCGCAAAGAAGTGCTGCTGAAAATAGACGTCGATAGCGACATTCAAACCGTGGGTGACAAAGGTCTTTTAGAGCGCTTGGTGCTTAACTTGCTTGAAAATGCACTGCGCCACAGTCCAATCCGTTCTGAAGTACATTGTCATGCTCATTTGAGTGACGATAAATCAAGAATTCATTTTGCTTTTATTAACCATATTGAAGAAGAAGCACAGGGAGGCTCGTTAGGTATTGGGACTAAGATTGTACAGTCGATACTCATGCTACATCACAGTTATCTAGAGACCAGCAGCACACCATCTCAGTACCAGCAAAAATTCGCCCTTCGAGCAATATCCAATTGATGTGAGAAGGCTCAAGCTTTTAGCTCTATATTTTTGAGTTCAACAGAGCTTTTCTCATATGGCAAGGAGAGATATTGTATCTAACATCATGATTACATTAGGTAACTAAGTTCACGAAAGATTCATGCCTGAGATTCATTAATGCTTTTCCACCTTGAGGGATAATCGTTTTTCCTTCCTTGAATTACACTACAATTAATTGTGAAGTAATTGCCTGTGACCCCCGTCACATAAAGGTTCAACCTAATTCTAATCGAGTGAAAACTCGACAAAATAAACAGGAAGGAATTGCGAATGTCTTCTGCATTTTACCAACAGATTGAACAGCAAATTGAAGAAGTGAAGGCGGAAGGCCTTTACAAAGCAGAGCGCATCATCACGTCTCAACAGCAAGCGGCTGTTAAAATCTCTACTGGTGAAGAAGTACTAAACTTCTGTGCGAACAACTACCTTGGTCTTGCTAACCACCCAGCACTTATCGAAGCGGGTAAAGCAGGCATGGATGAGCACGGTTTTGGTATGGCTTCAGTACGTTTCATCTGTGGTACTCAAGACATCCACAAAGAGCTTGAGCAGAAGCTTTCTAAGTTCCTAGGTAAAGAAGACACGATTCTTTACACATCATGTTTCGACGCAAACGCGGGCCTATTTGAAACGATTCTAGGTAAAGAAGACGCAATCATCTCTGACGCACTAAACCACGCGTCAATCATCGATGGTGTTCGCCTATGTAAAGCAATGCGTTTCCGCTACTCAAACAACAACATGGAAGAGCTAGAGCAACAACTGATCGCAGCGAAAGAAGCGGGTGCTCGCCACATTCTTATCGTAACTGACGGCGTGTTCTCAATGGACGGCGTAGTGGCAAACCTTCCAGCTATCTGTGACTTAGCAGAGAAGTACGGCGCACTGACTATGGTTGATGACTCTCACGCTGTTGGCTTCATGGGTAAAACAGGTGCAGGTACGCACGAGCACCATAACGTAGTTGACCGTATCGATATCATCACTGGTACGCTAGGTAAAGCAATGGGCGGCGCTTCAGGTGGTTACACGTCTGGTAAAGCGGAAGTGATTGACTGGTTACGTCAACGTTCTCGTCCATACCTATTCTCTAACTCTGTTGCACCAGCAATCGTAAACGCTTCTATCCGCGTTCTAGACCTGCTAGAAGAGAGCGGCGACCTACGTGACCGTCTATGGGAAAACGCAGCACACTTCCGTACTCGTATGGAAGATGCAGGTTTTACAATGGGTGGTGCTGACCACGCAATCATTCCAATCATGCTTGGCGACGCAAAAGTAGCAGCAGAATTCGCAGAGCGCGCTCTAGAGAAAGGCATCTACGTAATCGGCTTCTCATTCCCTGTAGTACCAAAAGGTCAAGCGCGTATCCGTACTCAAATGTCTGCGGCGCATTCTCGTGAGCAACTAGACCGTGCAATCGACGCGTTTATCCAAGTTGGTAAAGACATGGGCATCATCTAAGTTAAGAGACTAAAAGATAACAAAGGCTTTCCCAACTCTTCTGAGTCGGCTCATGGGCAAAGCCTTTATTTCTTCTTTAAACGCATTAGATGAAAGAATTTTTTGTCACGCATAGAGCGGGGCAATATTTGGTGAATACTATGAAAATTAAAGCATTATCAAAGCTAAAGCCTGAAGAAGGCATCTGGATGACTGAGGTTGATAAACCTGAAGTTGGCCATAACGACATTCTGATCAAAATTAAGAAAACCGCTATCTGTGGTACAGACGTACACATCTACAATTGGGACGAATGGTCACAAAAGACAATTCCAGTGCCTATGGTTGTCGGTCACGAGTACGTGGGTGAAGTGGTTGAAATTGGTCAGGAAGTTCGTGGCTTTGAAATCGGTGACCGCGTATCTGGCGAAGGTCACATCACGTGTGGTCACTGTCGTAACTGTCGTGGTGGCCGTACTCACCTATGTCGTAACACGATTGGTGTGGGCGTTAACCGTGAAGGTGCATTCGCAGAATACCTAGTGATCCCAGCGTTCAATGCGTTCAAGATCCCTGAAGGTATCTCTGACGATCTAGCGTCTATCTTTGACCCGTTTGGTAACGCAGTACACACCGCACTTTCTTTCGACCTAGTAGGCGAAGACGTGTTGATCACAGGTGCTGGCCCAATCGGTATCATGGCTGCTGCAGTAGCGAAACACGTTGGAGCTCGCCACGTAGTGATCACAGACGTGAACGAATACCGTCTAGAACTTGCTCGTAAGATGGGCGTAACACGCGCAGTAAACGTTGCTGAAGAGAAGCTAGAAGACGTCATGTCTGAGCTAGGTATGACTGAAGGCTTCGACGTAGGTCTAGAAATGTCTGGTAACCCTGCAGCATTCAACTCCATGCTAACCACAATGAACCACGGTGGTCGTATTGCACTGCTAGGCATTCCACCATCAGACATGGGTATCGACTGGAACCAAGTTATTTTCAAAGGCTTGGTGATCAAAGGTATCTATGGCCGTGAAATGTTCGAAACATGGTACAAGATGGCTTCATTGATCCAATCTGGTCTGGACCTATCGCCAATCATCACGCACCACTACAAGATTGATGACTTCCAAGAAGGCTTCGACGTAATGCGCAGCGGTATGTCAGGTAAGGTTATTCTTGATTGGGAGTAAGGTCGCGATAAAGCAATGTGAAACGCTTTCAAATTCGAATTAATAAAAACGCTTCAAGTGATCCTTGAGGCGTTTTTGTTTATTTAAGTACTAGAAAACTCACGAAGAGATTTATTCAAGAGAGACCCCCTTTCTCACTGAAGAAAATTTATCGGCGGGGTTTGCAGGAATTTGCCTAGTCGAGCAATAAATTGCTTATGAAAAACAAAATTATGCACAAGGTATTATTATTGTCACTATAAGCTTCTGATATTTCGGGTTTTAGAAGTTGGTACAAACCTTGTCTATAAGGTAGGAGTCATCACCAAACGTGATTATTTTTATTTTATAAGGATTAAGCGATGCCAACTCCATGTTATATCTCTATTGAAGGTCAAACTCAGGGACTTATCACTGCAGGTGCTTGTACTGCGGATTCTATCGGTGATTCATTTGTGGAAGGTCATGAGGATGAGATGCTAGTCCAGCAGTTTGATCATAATGTGACGGTTCCGACAGACCCTCAGTCAGGTCAACCTTCAGGTCAGCGCGTCCACAAACCATTCAAATTTACAGTAGCTCTAAACAAAGCGGTTCCACTGCTGTACAACGCATTAGCTTCAGGTGAAAAAATGACCACTGTGGAGCTTAAGTGGTACCGTACCTCTATTGAAGGTAAGCAAGAGAACTTCTTTACGACGAAACTTGAAAATGCCTCTATCGTGGACATCCATTGTGAGATGCCACACTGTCAAGATCCTGCAAAAGCAGACTTCACTCAAAACGTAACGGTTTCTTTATCTTACCGCAAGATTACATGGGATCACGTAAACGCAGGAACATCGGGCTCTGATGATTGGCGTAAACCTATCGAAGCGTAGAGCTGTTTTTGGACTTATAGATCGTAACTTAGAGGTCATGAACTGAGTGAATTGGTTCGTTTGTTCTTTCGTAAGCCTCTTTGTGAGTACTTATCTTGTTTATAAAGATTTTATGTAATTTTAGGGAAAAATAATCGTGAATATTAAATACCCACTAGTGGGCACTGTAGTAATGCCTGTTTTAACTTTCATCATGTACAACGCTGCTGCTGAAGCTGCGCAAGGAATACATACTGAATTTGAAGGTCGTCGAGCGGGTTTCTGGACACTTGTCTACAAAATAGCTGAAACTTTGGGGACCACTGGTTCGTTGGTTATTGGTGGTGCTGCTTCTGTGCTGATGTTGCTTTGGTTGGTTAAAGTCATCAAAGCGAACAATGCTCAGAAAGAAGTTGAAGCTGAAGCCTAACTAGTTATCTAGTTCGATAGAGCCGAGTATAATAGCTCGGCTTTTTTATGCACTATTGGTGGACACAATTCA
The DNA here is from genome assembly GCF_030248515.1 of Vibrio sp. D401a. NCBI lineage: Bacteria > Pseudomonadati > Pseudomonadota > Gammaproteobacteria > Vibrionales > Vibrionaceae > Vibrio > Vibrio sp. D401a. The sequence goes on from NZ_JAHGAI010000046.1 coordinate 139,111, forward strand.
ATGTTGACTATCATCTCAATTTCGCGACTAGAGCGACGGGTTCCAAACTTAGCTCGCAATCATAGTTTTCATCTGTTTTCCTAATCTGAGTAGAGATTAGTATGCATTCAGCTGTACAAAAGAGCAGCGTCGAAAAATAAGGAAATACGATGAAAACAACACTAACAACGTTAGGTTTAGCTTTGGTTATGGCGAGTACTGCAAATGCAGCAAACTGGGGCTATGAGGGTGAGCACGGCCCGGAAAATTGGGGTGAGTTCGCTTCTGAATGTGCAAAAGGCCAAAACCAAAGTCCAATCAATATTGAATCAGCGACTGAAGCCAAGCTAGAGAAACTGGATTTCGATTACGAAGGTAAGGCGATTTCACTGCTGAATAACGGTCACACTTTACAGACCAGTCTAGAGGGCAAAAATACACTCACCATTAGTGGCAAAGAGTTTACGTTAAAACAGTTCCACTTCCATACACCATCTGAAAACCATGTAGATGGTAAAGAATACCCACTAGAAGCACATTTTGTGCATGTTGATAAAGTTGGTCATCTGGCCGTTGTCGCGGTGTTCTTCAAGTTGGGTGACGCGAACCCAGATCTAGCTAAGCTACTCGCTAATATTCCAACTAAAGATCAAGACGTAGCCATCAAAGTCCCATTGGATGCTGACGCGCTTATCCCAAGTGATAAAGACTACTACCGCTTTAATGGCTCTCTAACCACACCGCCGTGTTCTGAAGGTGTGCGTTGGTTGGTGATTAAAGAAACACAAACCCTCTCCCCAGAACAGGTGAAAGAGTTTGCGAAAGCAATGGGGCAAAACAACCGTCCAATCCAACCGCTTAACGCTCGAATGATCCTAGCGCAACAATAATGGTAGAAGTGACCCGCCCAAAAAGCCCGCCGATTAAGCGGGCTTTGTGCTTGGTATGTTGAACTTAGAAACCACAATCGTCTTGCGCTTGGGTTTTCGCCATTTGAACTGGGTCAAGCTTGAGTGTTTGCGTAGGGAAAGCAATATCAGCTTCGTGCTGCTTAATGATAGCCATTACCTGTAAAAGGACGTCTTGCTTCACCTCGTGATAGCGCACCCAATTGACCGTTTTTGTGAAGGTATAGATAAAGAAGTTCAGTGACGACGCACCAAACGCGTCAAAGTTGACGATCAACGTCTGGCGTGTGTCGATATCTTTGTGATTTTTCAGCATTTCACGCACGTCGTTAATGATCGCAGGAACTTTGTCTGCATCGTCGTAACGCAGGCCAATCGTTTCAAAGATACGTCGATTAAGCATGCGTGATGGGTTTTCTACTACGATGTTACTAAATACAGAATTAGGTACGTACAAAGGACGTTTATCAAAGGTACGAATGCTGGTCATACGCCAACCAATACGCTCAACAGTACCTTCAATTTGGCGGTCAGGAGAACGGATCCAGTCGCCTACTATGAATGGGCGATCGAAGTAAATCATCAAGCCACCAAAGAAGTTAGACAGAAGATCCTTGGCTGCTAAACCGACTATCAAGCCACCTACACCACCAAACGTCAGTAAGCCAGAAAGACTTAATCCAAACGCTTGCATGACGGTGAGGACACCAATCACAATGAAAAATAGGCGTGCGACTTTAGCGATCGCTTGCACTGTAGTTTCATCGCGAGTTTTCTGCTCAAGCACATAGTCTTCCACGTTAGTGATAAGACGCATTACGATCCAAACTAGAATGCTGATCACTAAGATGAGTTTGAGCGTGCTCAGCCAGTTGAACTCGTTTCCTAGCTCACTTTGTAGAACGATGCCTATTGATACGGTTGCTGGCCAGCACCAAATTAGCGTACTGACGGGCGTTTTTAAGGCTTCTAATAAGAGATCGTCCCAATGGAATGGGGTTTTCTCGACCAGTATCGCGAGGCGCGAGTGCAATACGCGCCAAGCAATCCATGCAAAGAAGCTGGCAATGGTGATAAATAAAACGCTGCTACTCCAGTCTTGATGGTTAGCCATGACGTAAGTTTGAAGTTCTGTAAACCACTGTGGCATAAGTAAAGTTTCTTTTTATAGAACAATGGGGGAAAGGTAGCAGAAATTATCAATTCGCCCTAGAGAAATGATGTTGCTAGCACGATGCGTATTCGAGCTCTCTATTCACACAAATACTGAGATAATGTTTATTTGGACGTTAGTGATTGAAATGTAAATACAAGGCAATGAAACGTATGGTGAAATGTAATTTCTGTGTATTAGGTGCTGCGGGGTGTGATTAAACTCGTAGATTGAAAGATAAGCGCTATCATTCGAACCATCAATTGTAGGTTCTTTGACTCATCGCTAACATTTATCACAGCTAAATATGAGACTTTACCGTTACTTTGAAATGCGGAGATAAACCATGGAATTTACGGAGCTAGACAGAAATGCGCTCTACGACATTTGGATGTCACAAAAGGCAAAAATGCACCTTACTCAGATGGAGATGGCAAAGCGCCTTGGCTTAAACTTACATGAGTTTTCTGCGTTGTTGCGAGGCAATGCTCCATTGACGCTAGGGTTTGTGAATAAGCTATGTGAACAGCTTCATGTGCGTCCAGCTCAAGTTATACCATCTCTTACCGATCGCGATGTGTCATCTTCTTGTTCGGTTTACTTACAAAACCGTATTTCTGTAGATGGAGATATTAAAAATGTCTTTATTGAAGGGAATCAGGTAGTGATCGAGTACGAACATCGATTGAATTAATCAAAGAGGCACCTGTGTAAATTTTGTCAAAGACAAAATATTCACGGAGGTGTTGATATACCTATCAGCCATATTTCTTATTTGAATGATTGATGGCTGTGAAAACTTTTTTCCGAAACTTAGATAAAAAGCGTAGACGATTAACTCACCGACTAGAGCCTGCAATTGCGCGGCGATTGAATAATCGTTCTAAATTTGTAGAGCACCTTCTTCCCAATGAGAAGGTGAAGCGTATTGTAATTGTGCGCAATAATGGGCGTATTGGTAATATGTATTTTTTACTGCCGTTCGTCCATCAGGTTCTTCGTCTCTACCCTAAGGCTCGTGTTGATCTTGTCCTCTCTTTCCCCTGGCAAGGTGAAGTTTTTCAGAACCTGAATATCAATCATATTTATTACTCTCATTTGTCTCTTAAAACGATTGGTCAATCGTCCGCATCGATTAAAGAACTGACGAAAAATAGCTATGATTTATTGCTTGCTCCCTCGCCGGGTGCTTGTGATATTTTTGTCTCTGCGTTAATTCCGTCTCAAAATAAGGTGTCTTTTAAGAACAAGAAAACAGAAACGGTATTTGAGCACTCCTCGGTTACACAGTCTGACTTTTATCATGGAGCTTATAAACCATTGTCCATTTTGCAAGGATTGGGACACGAGCTTCCGAAGCAACTCGATCACGAGATTCTGTTTACGACCGAAGAGCTTGTTGATGGTATTAAACAGGCTCATCGACTATCACAAGATAACAAGCTCAGTTTTGCGTTTTTCCGGGGAGCAAGAGGTAAGAAGCAGCTTACTGATGAAGAATGGAAAGCCATATTGAGAGAGTTTGAACGTCAACATGATCAAGACATTCATTGGGTTGAGGTGTTGAGTCCGGATGTTAGGGCTCCGTTGTTTCCTGATACTGACATTCTTGATTGCAAGAGCTTAAGAGTATTGGGTGCGACGCTGCGGTATCTTGATGGATTTCTATGCTGCGATACTGGCCCACTTCATCTCGCTGATGCGGCAGGCGCGACTTGTTACGGCTTTTACACCGAGACATGTCCACAACGATTTGGGTTGATGGGACGTGATTGCTATCCGATTAAATTGCACGTTGAGCCGAGTAAGGTGCAATTTGAACCAGTAGCGAGAATGGCTTAAATGCAATCAATAGGAATATCCAGAGTAACAAGAGGTGTTACTCTGGATGTGAGAGGTCAGTTTATGGCATCTTAACCAAGGAGTCGCGTGACAAGTCTGAAATGGTTTTCGCTCCGGTGAGCGTCATCGCTACACGCATCTCTTTATCATATAGGTCGAGCAAGTTTTCCACGCCAGCACCACCTTGAGCTGCTAGAGCGTAAACAAAAGAGCGACCAAGCAGCGTGCAGTCAGCACCAAGCGCTAGCATACGAACCACATCCAGACCTGTACGAATACCTGAATCGACGAAAATCTTCAGATCACCTTTTACTGCATCGGCGATGCTAGGCAACGCTTTCGCCGTCGATAGAACACCATCAAGCTGGCGACCACCGTGGTTCGATACAACAATCCCATCAGCGCCGAAGCGAACCGCATCTTTTGCGTCTTCTTCATCTAGAATACCTTTGATGACCATCGGCCCGTCCCAAAAGTCGCGAATCCACTCTAGATCTTTCCAAGAGATTGAAGGATCAAAGTTGTCACCGAGCCAGCCAATGTAATCTTCCAGTTTCGTTGGTTCGCCGCGGTAAGTTGAGATATTACCTAAGTCGTGAGGTTTACCCAGCACGCCTACATCCAGTGCCCAGCTTGGGTGACGCATGGCTTGGAATACACGGCGCATCGCTGCATTTGGACCACTCATACCAGAGTGCATGTCACGGTAACGAGCACCTGGAACTGGCATATCTACGGTGAAGACCAGCGTTGTCACACCAGCGGCTTTCGCACGCTCAAGAACGTTCTTCATAAAGCCGCGGTCTTTCAGGACATACAGCTGGAACCACATTGGACGTTCGATCGCCGGTGCCACTTCTTCAATTGGACATACAGATACGGTCGACATGGTGAAAGGAATGCCTTTCTTTTCCGCAGCTTTCGCAGCTTGTACTTCGCCACGGCGTGCATACATACCTGTTAAGCCAACAGGTGCTAGAGCGATTGGCATCGCTAGTTTCTCACCGAAGATTTCTGTTTCTAGGCTTAAGTCGCTCATATCACGCAGAACACGTTGGCGCAGCGCAACATCACCTAAGTCATCGGTGTTGCGTTTTAGCGTGCGCTCATCGTATGAGCCGCCATCAATGTAATGGAAAAGGAATGGAGGCAATTTGGCTTTCGCAGCAGCGCGATAATCTGTAGAAGCAGAGATAATCATAATAGTGTGTCCTGGCTGTTATTCTAAGATTGCGTCCTGAGTCAATGAGCACATGCTCTGTCAGTGTTTCACTGACTGCCATCCTTTCGGCAGTCGACGTCAGAATTAGAGTATAGATAAGTGATTGAGCTGGGGCTGTTCCATACACAGAACAATCAATTATCTGCACTGAAAAAAGGCTGGCACACCGGTCGGGGGGATTGATGCAGCAAGCCACACCAAAAGTCGGGGTAGTAGTGCTGACCGCTGTGCCAGAGAAAGAGCAGGGCGGGGAAATCCTGCATTTAGTCTTACTTCATTAAAGCGTCGGTGATTTGGAATCCGTAAATCAGAATCAGACCGATGATGCCTGTTACTACTAGGTAGTAGAACGTTGGGATAACCGTCTTACGCAGCGTTGCACCTTCGCGTCCTAATAGGCCAACCGTTGCGGATGCGGCCACCACGTTGTGGATAGCAATCATGTTGCCCGCAGCAGCACCCACCGCTTGCAATGCAACAACAACAGCACTTGAGATGGTGAGTGTCTGTGCCACTTCGAACTGGAATTGGCTGAACATCATGTTTGACACAGTATTAGAGCCAGCGATGAATGCACCAAGGGCACCAACAGTCGCACTCAACGCCGGGAATGCTGAGCCAACGAGTTCTGCCGCGAAGTTAGCCGTCGTGACAGGCATACTTGCTAGCTCTGCACCGTTGACACCTGAGTTAATAAAGATACGAACCATAGGGATGGTGAACACGAGTACGAAACCTGCGCCGATTAACGTCTTGCTCGACTCGCCAAACGCTTTACCTAGTGATTTCGCACCACCGCCTTGCAGAAGAACGGCAAGCAGTGCAACGAAGACTAGGATGCCACCCGGAAGGTATAGAGGTTGAATTGCCGTGCTGATACCTGTCTCGCCAAGAATGTTGCTAAACGATAGGCTTACGCTCTTAAGTAGGCCTTTAAACTCTGGGCTTACGCGACTTGCTACTAGGATAACAGCTAGCATCACGTAAGGTGCCCAAGCTTTAGTTAAGCTCATTGGTTTGCCTGGGTTGTCATCAAGATTGATCTTGAGGGAGCCCAACCATTCTGCTGGCCATTTATCTTCGCTCTCGAAGTCCCATTTAGTTTTTGGTACTAGGAAGCCTTTTTTCGCAGCTGTGACTACAATTGCCAGACCAACTAGACCACCGATTAATGATGGGAACTCAGCTCCTAGGAATACGCCAGTAAGTGCGTAAGGAACGGTGAAGGCAATGCCTGCGAATAGTGCAAATGGCAGAATATCTAGACCTTCGCTCCAGCTTTTGTTCTTACCAAAGAAGCGAGTCAGCATCATTGCCATAAGTACAGGAATTAGAGTACCAACCGTTGCGTGAATCATTGCAACGCTTGAGGTGATTTGTTGCAGGTAGGCATCCCATGTTGAGCCATGAGCAACCAACGCTTCACCGATGTTGTGTGTATCTAGGCCTTTGTTCACACCTACGATGATTGGCGTACCAACCGCACCAAATGATACTGGCGTAGATTGGATCATCATGCCCATCAGTACCGCGGCAAGAGCAGGGAAGCCAATCGCGACCAATAGTGGGGCTGCGATGGCCGCAGGCGTACCGAAACCAGACGCGCCTTCAATGAATGAACCAAAACACCAAGCGATGATGATGGCTTGCACGCGACGGTCGGCTGAAATATCAGTAAATCCATTGCGGATAGTGGTGATCGCGCCAGTGTGTTTTAAAGTGTTGAGCAAGAAGATGGCACCAAACACGATCCAAAGAACTGAGACAGTAATACCTAATCCTTGGAAGACAGATGCCAGTACGCGAGTAGCTGACATATCCCAAAACATTAGGGCGATAGCGACGGTTAAACCGAACGCAACAGGCATGGCTTTTTTAGCAGGCCAGTTGAGACCAACCAATAAAATGGCGGCGACAACAATTGGCGAAAACGCCACAAGGGCAAGTAGGGTTTCACTCATTGGTACATCCTCGTACGCTGACTTCTCGAACGGCTTTATGCTGTAGAGATGATTTTTGTTGTAATGGTTTTGTTAATTTGGCGTGAATTTACCCCTTTATTTTTTATAGATATAGGGAAATAATGAAATTAATTTATTCCAAAAGTGACATAATCGATGCGTGCAGATGACCTAATCCTGTTCTCTCAGGTAGTTGAAATGGGCAGCTTTAGTAAGGTGGCTGAAGAAAATAACCTTACAAATTCGGTAGTTAGCAAGAGGATTGCTCGACTGGAAGAAGAAATTGGCGCTCAGCTATTATATAGAACTACGCGTAAATTGACCCTGACCGAAGCGGGAAAGGTTTTGTTACACAGTGCTAAAAATGTGAAGCAAGCCACTCAGGAGGCTATGGATGCAGTTTCAGGCTTTGGTGAGAATGTCAGTGGTCATATTAAAATGTCGGTGCCGACTATCTCAGGTGATTTGATCTTGGCGGACGCGGTTGCAGAGTTTTGTAATATGCATCCTGGTTTAACAGTAGATATGTCGCTTGATAACCGCTTTGTTGACTTGGTCGCTGGTGGATTTGACTTGGTGATTCGTACCGGCTATCTAGAAGATTCGAGCCTGATAGCGAGGCATATTCTGGACTCTCAGTGGGTGGTATGTGCTTCTCCTTCCTATATTGCTAAACATGGCAAGCCCATTAAACCGATCGACCTGACGACGCACAACTGCTTGCAATACGCTTACCAAACCACAGGGGCAACCGACTGGCAGTTCAAAGGTAAAGATGGCGACTATATTGTAAAAGTCTCCGGTTGTTTCTCTACAGATAACGCAACGGCATTGCGAAAAGCAGCCTTGGGTGGGCATGGTATCGCTTACGTACCGCGTTGTTTGGTTTACCACGATATTCGCAGTGGTGAGCTGGTGGACATTTTCCCTGAGTTGGTCGGCAAAAAGCTCGGCATCTACGCGGTTTATCCTTTTACTCGTCAACCGCCGAACAAAGTAAAGCTTTTGATAGAACACATTCGAGAGCGATATCTCACTATCTCGCATTACTTTTAGTTGGTTCATAAATATAAGAAATGTTTCAATCTATTGGTTGAAATTCTATACCTGAGCCCTAAGGTAGATGATTGAGAATAAGTCTCAACAAAATAATAAAACAAAATACTCAACTTCAAACGGAGTAACACGGACGTTATGCATTACCCAAAAACTCGTAAAGATTCAGTCGTCGACACTTATTTTGGTCACGACATTGCAGACCCATATCGCTGGCTAGAAGACGATCTCAGCCAAGAAACCGCAGAGTGGGTTTCAGGGCAAAACTCAGTGACCTTTGATTACTTAGGTCAAATCCCTTTCCGCCAACAAATTCGCGATTTAGTAGCGAACAGTCAGAACTACGAAAAGTACTCTCAACCTTTTGTTCATGGTGAATACACTTACTTCTATAAAAATGATGGTTTACAGAACCAGAGCGTTTTATACCGTCGCAAAGGGGATGAAGAGGCGGAGATCTTCCTAGATCCAAATACCTTTTCAGAAGAAGGAACGACATCGCTTGGAGAAGTGAAGTTCTCTAAAGACGACACACTTGTGGCGTATTCCATTTCTGAAGGTGGCAGCGATTGGCGTAAGATCTTCGTCATTGATGTAGAAACTAAAGAGCAGCTTGAACCTGAAATTGTCGATGCTAAGTTCACCACTATTTCTTGGCTTGGTAACAAAGGCTTTTACTACGCTAGCTATGACAAACCAAAGGGCAGCGAGCTTTCGGCTCGTACTGAGCAGCACAAGCTTTACTACCATGAGTTAGGTACACCACAATCTCAAGACAAAGTGGTCTTTGGCGCGTTGGAGTCACAAAAGCATCGTTATGTAGGGGGAGTGACCACCAAAGACGATCGTTTCTTGATTATCACAGGTGCGGAATCTACATCAGGAAACCGACTGTTTTATGTGGATCTCACTTCGGAAGAACAGGCAGTTATCACGCTTCGAGATACAACCGATGGTGATACGTATTTGATTGATAACCAAGATGATACCCTGATTTTCTACACCAACTTAGATGCGCCTAACGGTAAGGTGGTTGGTTACCACACCCAAACTCAACAATGGGAAGAGATCATTGCCGAGCAGGAACAGCCACTGGATATTAGCAAAGGTGGTGGTTACTTGTTTGCGACTTACATGGTCGACGTTTTGTCTAAAGTTCAGCAGTTTACTTATCAAGGTGAGTTAGTACGTGAAGTTAATCTACCTGACCAAGGCACCGTATATGGCTTGCAGGGCAAAGCAGAAGATAAGACGCTTTATTACACCTTTACTAACTACGTGACACCACCAACCATCTTTTCTTTTGATGTAGAAAGCGGTGAGTCAGTACTTTATAAAGAATCGAAAGCACCGTTCGACCGTAAAGAATACGAATCTCAACAAGTGTTCTACACCTCGAAAGACGGAACAAAGGTGCCGATGATCATCTCATATAAAAAAGGCACCAAACTTGATGGCAGCGCGCCAACCATGCTTTATGGCTATGGTGGCTTTAATATTAGTTTGACTCCTATGTTCTCAGGAAATGTCGCAAACTGGTTAGAACTTGGAGGCATCTACGCAGTCGCTAATATGCGTGGCGGTGGTGAGTATGGTAAAGCTTGGCACAATGCGGGTACTCAACAACAAAAGCAAAACGTATTTGATGACTTTATTGCCGCGGCGGAATACTTGATTGAGCACGACTACACTAGCTCAGAGCGTCTTGCGATTCGTGGCGGCTCAAATGGCGGTTTGTTGGTCGGTGCATGTATGACTCAACGACCAGAGCTGTTTAAAGTGGCGATTCCTGCGGTTGGTGTATTGGATATGCTTCGCTACCATACTTTTACTTCTGGTGAGGGGTGGAAGTACGATTTTGGTACCTCTGAGCAAAGTGAGGCGATGTTTAAATACATCCTAGGCTATTCACCAGTGCACAACGTGAAAGAGGGCGTTTCATACCCAGCAACGCTTGTAACGACCGCAGACCACGATGACCGTGTTGTCCCTGCTCACTCATACAAGTTTATCGCAGAGCTGCAAGACAAGCATCAGGGAGACAATCCGGTGCTGATTCGTATTGATGTGAACGCAGGTCATGGTGCGGGTATGCCATTGAGCAAACAAATCGACCTTACTACCGATGTTTACGCGTTTGCATTGCTCAATATGGGAATTGAAAAGCTCGATATTTAATGGACGTTTACTGGTGCAAACCATCAAATTTAATGCACCAGACTGACAATAAAAAATGCCGCGACTTCTATCGCGGCATTTTTCATGGTTGGGGGAACTCAATTTGATTGTTAGGGTGACTAAGCCTAACTTTGAACCAACCAGTCTCGGCGGCCAAACCGAATGGCAGCTATACCATTTTCGGGACTGTGACGACTTGTCGTCACAATATAACTCTAGTTTATGTATATGAAACAGTGATGAATTTAAGCAGCATCATGTTGATTTTCATTGTTTTCAAGATCAAATGAGGCATCAATCAGCTTTCTTGTGTAATCACTCTTCGGATTATGGAAGATTTCTTCTGCAGTGCCTTGCTCCATCACTTCTCCTTTTTGCATCACGAGTACACGGTCAGAGAGCGCTTTTACTACAGAAAGATCATGACTGATAAACAGGTAGCCGATGTTGTGCTTCTTCTGTAGATCTTTTAGCAAATCAATCACCGTTAACTGAACAGAGCGGTCCAGTGCCGATGTTGGTTCATCAAGCAGAATGAAAGAAGGCTCTAGGATCAACGCGCGCGCTATGGCGATACGCTGACGCTGACCACCAGAAAACTCATGCGGGTAGCGATTAATGGATGCAGGGTCGAGACGCACTTCACGAAGTACATCTCGAGCTTTTTGCATTCGTTCCGCTTTGCTCATTTGAGGTTGATGTACAGTGAGCCCCTCTGTGATGATCTCACCAACTGTCATACGTGGAGAAAGTGAACCATATGGATCTTGGAAGACCATTTGTACATCTTTTTTCAGTGCAAAGCGTTCTTTATCAGTCAGAAGCGCTAGGTCTTGCCCTTTGAACTGGATTTTACCAGTTGACGGCAACAATCCGATCAATGCACGACCAAGCGTTGATTTGCCTGAACCAGACTCACCAACGATACCAAGCGTTTCACCTTGTTTTAACTCTAAGGAGATCCCTTTCACTGCTTCAAAGTATTCATTTTTGCTCGCAATAAAGTGAGGTTTTACAAGAAACTTAACACGAATGTCGTCTGCTCTGAGTAGCTCAGTTGCGCCTTCTTCGATAGGGTCTTTATTGCCTTTCGGAATCGAGTTAATCAGCATCTTGGTGTAATCATGCTGAGGGTCAGAGAAGAGCGTTTCTGTGATGCCTTCTTCTACCACTTCACCTTTACACATCACTAATACTCGGTCAGCAAAGTGCTTCACGACACCTAAATCATGAGTTATGAAGAGAATTGCCATGCCCATTTTGGCTTGGATCTCTTTGATCAGGTAAAGCACTTCTGCTTGAACGGTCACGTCGAGCGCCGTAGTTGGCTCATCGGCGATCAGAATATCTGGTTCGTTAATCAATGCCATCGCAATCATGATGCGTTGCAGCTGACCGCCTGAGAATTCGTGTGGATACTTATCGTACGCTTGTTGGGGATTTGGTAGATGCACCAAATCAAACAGTTCGAGCACTCTAGCTTTAGCTTGTTTTTTAGTCACTGAGCGATGGCATATGATCGCCTCAGCTACCTGAATTCCAACGCGCATGTATGGATTAAGAGACGTCATTGGCTCTTGGAAAATCATGCCAATGCGATCGCCACGAATGCTTTGCATCTGGCGCTCAGATTTATCCAGAATCGATTCACCTTCAAAAATGATAGAGGAGTTGGAGTGCAAAATAGAGTTATCTGGTAGCAGCTTCATCAACGCATTGGTTGAAACCGACTTGCCTGAACCAGACTCGCCTACGATAGACAGTGTTTCACCAGCTTGTAGATCAAAGCTAACATTCTTTACTGCATCGACGATACCATCGTTTGTCGTAAAGCTGACAGACAGGTTGCTCACCGAAAGAATGGTTTGTGTGGACATCACGTTTCCTTGTGTATCGAGTTGTAATTACTTTTATTGCTGTCGAATTTTGTCGCGGCAGATTCCTATGCCGAGATGCTTAATTGTATAGTGAAGTCACGCCTGATTCTGCTGCAGTCATGGCTTGCAAGTACAAGAACTGCTCATGGGCGCGAGTCACATTATCAAGTTCAATCATCCATTGCGCGTTGCGTTGTGCAGAGCAAAACGCAGCCATATGAGCTAACAAATCTTCACTCTGCTTGCTAAGCAATTGGCTGACTCTACTGATTAGGTCATGGCTTTCTAGCTGCAAGAACTGGAACAACGCATAAGATTGGTTAAGTGCTGAAAATGCTTCTTGTTGAAGTCCCAGTTTGTTGAGTATTTCTGATTGCGCAACGCTGGCGTCGCGCAATCCACTAATTAAGCATACGAACTGACACGGCTTGGTTTGTTCGTTTTCGAGTGCAGAATGAATATGACTTGGTAAATGACTGAGCACATCTTCGTACAAGCGATGAGCTTCTGGCCAGTGGCCTTGCTCCATTAGCTGCTCTGCTTTTAAGTAGCGCATCCAGCATTGCTCAATATTCATCTTCGTCTCCACAAAATTCGATTTGAGTAGATATTAAATGAAATTAATTATCAATTGCAAGTGCGACTTGTTTTCATTTTAAAAGCGTATAACTGTTCGTAAAATGTCCAATTGAACTGCGGTGGAAGATAAATCACTTAAATTTAAACAAATTATCTCTACACTGAGGTAAAGACAATAAGAAAAAGGAGGCAAGTATGGCAGTACAAAGATTGGAACCTAAACAGCTGTATTCAGCAGCTGATTTGGAAAATATGCCATGTAAGTCGACCAAGGAATTACCTCCAATTGATGAGATCGTAGGCCAAGAACGCGCACAAAAAGCGGTTGAGTTTGCTATGTCAATCAAGGAGAAAGGGTACAATATTTACGCCATCGGTCAGAATGGCCTAGGTAAGCGCACGATGATTTTGCGTTATCTAAATCGTCATCAGCATGATGACGCAGCGCTGTTTGATTGGTGCTATGTCGCGAACTTTGAAGACACTCGCATACCGAAGGTGCTCAAATTGCCATGCGGTATTGGTAATAAGCTGAAAGCGGACATTGAAAAGTTGATGGGCAAATTACTTAACGCGTTGCCCCTCGCATTTGACAATGAGATGTACTACAGCCGTGCCGATCGCCTGAAGAACCAGTTGGCTAATAAACAGCAACTTGAGCTCGATAGCATCAGTAAAGAAGCAAAAGAAAAAGGCATTAGCTTAACTATCACTACTCAGGGTGACTATCAGTTTGTTGCGATGAACGGTGAAGAGTTACATACCGAAGAATCGTTCGACGAGCTCAGTAAAAAAGAACAAGAGTACTTTAGCAGCAGCATTGATGAGCTAGAAGTGAGTTTGCGTAATATGATACGTGAACTGACTGAGTGGGAAGAGACGTTTAGCGAAAAAATCAAGAAGCTGAACGATGACGTGACATTAGACGTGATCACTCACTTTATCAAACAGTTGAAAGTCGATTACGCTGATTATTCGGAAATCAAAACTTACTTAACCGATCTGCAAAAAGATATTGTTGAAAACGCCGACATTTTCCTTGAACAGAGTGGTGAGCAAGGTGAAATCGCAACGGCGTCGTTGGATAAAAAACTACCACGTCGCTATAAAGTGAACGTACTGGTCAGCCGTAACAACACTGAATTTCCAATCGTTGTTGAAGAAAACCCTAACTACCATTCATTGTTTGGTTCAATTGAAACTGCGACCTTTAAAGGTACAGTGTTTACCGATTTTTCTTTGATTCGAGCTGGAAGCCTGCATAAGGCAAACGGTGGTGTGCTACTGATGGATGCACAGAAGGTGCTTGAGCAGCCTTATGTGTGGGATGGATTAAAACGAGCAATTCGCTCTCGCCAGCTAAGTTTCACCTCGCTAGAGAAGGAAGTTACACTAACGGGTGCAGTGTCGTTAGATCCAGAACCAATTCCTCTGGATATCAAGATCATTTTGTTCGGTGATTATCGTACTTATCAATTGCTGCAGCACTATGATCCGGAGTTTGGTGAGCTATTCCGAGTTACCGCTGACTTCGAAGACGAGATGAAACGCACACCGGATTCAGAGCTGCAATATGCTCGTTTTATTTCTAGTGTGGTAAACGATAACAACATGCTCCATTGCGATAAGAAAGCCATCGCACGTATTATCGAGTACAGCTCACGCTTGTCTGGTGACCAAACCAAGCTTTCACTTCACTCTGCGAATATCGCCAACTTATTGCGAGAATCGAACTACGTCGCTCGCCAAGCGAACTCCAACATGATTCGCATTGGACACGTGGAAGAAGCGCTGAGCAATCAGGAAATGCGAGTGAGCCGCTTGCAAGATAGCGTGATGGAAACCTTCGTTAATGGAACGACCTTGATTCACACTGATGGCTCTGCCATCGGGCAAGTGAACGCTCTATCGGTGTTGAGTACCAGCGATCACATGTTTGGTGCGCCAAATCGAATCACAGCGACAACCTGTTACGGTGACGGTGATGTGATTGATATTGAGCGTAGTGTGGATTTGGGTGGCAGCATTCACTCGAAAGGGGTCATGATCCTATCTGCTTATTTGTCGTCTGTGTTTGGGAAGACGGCACGTGTTCCACTGACAACGACAATTACCTTTGAGCAATCATATGGTGGCGTTGATGGTGATAGTGCAAGCATGGCTGAGTTCTGCGCTGTGGTATCGGCGTTCTCGAAGCAACCAAACCGTCAGGACATCGCTATCACAGGTTCGATGAACCAGTTCGGAGAAGCGCAGCCTATCGGTGGGGTCAATGAGAAGATCGAAGGCTTCTATGATGTGTGTGAAATCAAAGGTCGTCATGCTGGGCAAGGGGTGATCATCCCACGCTCGAATGTGCACAACTTGATGCTTCGTTCTGACATTGTGAAAGCAGTAGAGAAGGGAGACTTCCACATCTGGGCGATTGATCACGTCACTGAAGCGATCGAGCTATTTACAGGGAAAGCCGCTGGTGAGCCAACAGATGAAGGGTCATATCCAATTGATACGATATTCGGTTTGGCTCAAGCGAAACTGAACTCTCTACGAAAATAGCTGCATTAATTCCTATATCTTTTGAGATAAAGACATAATTCTTCATAAATAAAAATAACGACAATATTCCGACGGAGTGTCGGGATATTGTCGCTAACTTTATGAAATTATGTGCCTTTTACCTAGACAAAATTGTGATCTACCTCTAATATTGGCGCGTTGTTTATTCATGTGGGAATAATCCCACAGGCATGGAAGCAAAGACTAATCTATCCGAGGCTAATCATGCAGTTTTCATTGAAAAATCTGTCAGTACGAACGCAGGTACTTGTCCCTGTACTCTTTACCGCATTCGCATTGTTTATTGCACTGTGGATCACAAAAAATAACCTTCAAGCTGAGCAAGAAGTTGTCGCTTCAAACTCAGATTCTCTTGTCTTTTATAAAGATACTCTTGCTCATATTGATGACCAAGTTTACCCATTGCGCATCAGTGCCGTTTACGCGATCTATGACGTATCTCGTCGAGATGGCTTCTTAAATGAGTTAAAAGCAGGCATGAAAGAGATTGAGTCTGATCTAGACAAGATCGAAGCCCGTGAGACGTTCCGTAAAGAAGCCGTTCAGGTTCGTAAAGGGATTGAAGCTTACGTTGATTACTCAACTCGTGCTGTAGAGTTCTTTAATCGCCATGATCGCGGCCAAGTATCGGATAGCGAATACCGTAACTTTATCTCTCAATACCGCCGCGTAGGTAACGAGATGGTATCAACCATCAATGCGTTATCTCAACGCGTTAACGAAATTGCTACTGAAGCGACAGCAAGTAGCAACCGTGAGAACATTCGCGTTCAAAACAATGCGATGATCACTGTTCTATCAGTATTTGTATTCTCGCTTGTCGGTGCCTGGTTCTTGTCAGGAATGATCGTTACACCAATTCAAAAACTGCAAGAAGTGATGCGTAAGCTGGCAGGCGGTGACCTTTCAGTGCGTGCAGATGTTGACGGTGATAACGAGATTTCTCAGTTGAGCAAAGACGTAAACCAGACAGCTTCTCAACTGCACGATACGGTTGACCACTTGACTCGCATTAGTGAAGAGGTTGCGTCTGCTTCAACAGAACTAGCGGCAGTTATGACTCAAGCTGAAGCGAATGCTCAACAAGAACTAGCAGAAATCGAGCAGGTTGCTTCAGCTGTTAACGAGTTGGCAAGCACAGCAAACAACGTAAGCGATAATGCGACTTCAGCAGACGCGACAGCACGTGAAGCGGATGGCCTAGCACAATCTGGCTTAGCAATCTTCCAAGAAAGCGCGCAAGCAAGTGAGCAAATGTCGCAAGCACTAAACGACGCTGCACAAGTTGTAATGCGCCTGAAAGACCAGTCAGTGCAAATCAACGATGTGATAGAAGTGATTCGTGGCGTTTCTGAGCAAACGAACCTGCTAGCACTAAACGCGGCGATTGAAGCAGCACGTGCTGGCGAATCAGGTCGCGGCTTTGCTGTTGTTGCGGATGAAGTGCGTATGCTTGCAGCTCGTACTCAGGATTCAACTCAAGAAATTTCATCGATTATCGAAGAGCTTCAAGCACAGTCGGGTCTGGCGAATGACAGCATGCAAGTTAGTCTAGAAATGCTGGCTCGAAACAATGAGCTGACGCAACAAGCGAATGATGCACTTGTCGGTATTACTGAGTCGGTAGCAAACATTAATGACTCAAACACTCAAGTAGCGACAGCGGCTGAAGAACAGTCTCAAGTAACACAAGACATTAACCGTAATGTGGTGAATATGTCGGAGCTAGTAAACCAAAACGTTGCTGGTATTAGCCAGAGCGCGAGTGCAAGTACAGAGCTCTCTCACTTAGCTGAGAAGCAGAAAGAGCAACTAAGTTTCTTCAAACTGTAATAGCGATTGTTGATAGCAATAATAAAAATCCCCGAGCATTGGCTTGGGGATTTTTTTTGAACCTAGGAAAATATACTCCAGCACCTCAATGTTATTTGGGCATAGCCATTTTCTTTCTTCTTGCTAGTGAGAGAATTTTGTTGTCGTGACGATAGTGGGATTTTGATAGTCGCTTGACGTACATTTCTATACGATGCCTGCCCTTTTTATAAAACAATATGCATTAATATTGAGGCGAAAATGCAGGCTTTATTAAAAAACTTGTCAGTTAGAATGCAAGTATTGCTGCCAGTTTTGGCAACCGCATTGGCAGTAATGGTTGCGCTAGGTATTGCTCGTAATGATTTACAAGCTGAATTAGAGAAGAGTACTCAAAATAGCGAGTCCGTGATTCATTACAAAGATCTTTTGGCAACGATAGATAATCAGGTTTACCCCCTCCGAATTAGTGGCATCTATGCCATGTATATCCCAGAACGTAGATCGGCATTTGTATCTGAGCTCAAATCTATATCTAAAGACATCCATCAAGAGCTGAATCAAATTGCATCCAATCCAGCGTACCGCCAGCAAGCGATGGTAATGAAGGACAAAGTGGACGCTTACATTAAGCATGCACACGACGTGATCGATACGGTGTCGCGCTTTGAACAAGGGTTGTTATCCAATGCTGAGCGAGAAGCTGTAATCACTAATTATCGTCGAGCAGGCAATGACATGGTGGCAGTAATGAATGCCCTCTCAAAACGAGTCAATGAAGTTGCTGCTGCAAGTATGAAGCAGACAGAAGCCGAGAGCCAACGCGTACAGAGTAATGCGACAATGATTGTGTTGTCAGTATTCGCATTCTCGCTGTTATGCGCTTGGGCTTTGTCAGGAAAAATTGTCACACCGATCGTCAGCTTACAACGAGTTATGCGTGAGTTAGCTCAAGGGAATCTGAATGCTCGAGCAGAGTCTGATGGTAAAAATGAGTTGGCAATGTTGAGTAAAGATGTCAACCAAACTGCGGAACAATTGCGTAGCACTGTTGACCAGCTTATGCGGATTAGTGAAGAAGTTGCATCGGCCTCTACTGAGCTGGCAGCGGTGATGACTCAAGCAGAAGCCAATGCGCAGCAAGAATTAATCGAGATAGAGCAAGTCGCGTCGGCTGTTAATGAATTGGCTAGCACAGCAGATAATGTTAGTAGCAATGCAACATCCGCTGATTCAACAGCTCGTGAAGCTGATGGGTTAGCAAAGTCAGGCCTTGCTGTGTTTAAAGAAAGTGCGCAAGCCAGTGAGCACATGTCACAAGCGCTAACAGATGCAGCCCAAGTTGTGCAGCGTCTACAATCGCAATCTGAGCAAATCAGCAATGTGGTTGAGGTAATCCGAGGCGTTTCTGAGCAGACCAACCTACTAGCATTAAATGCGGCGATTGAAGCTGCACGCGCAGGGGAATCTGGACGTGGATTTGCTGTTGTGGCGGATGAAGTGCGTATGCTTGCTGCGCGCACTCAGAAATCAACGGAAGAGATTCAATCTATCATTGAAGAGCTTCAAGCGCAGTCTGGTTTGGCGAATGAAAGTATGCAAGTGAGTCTAGACATGCTTTCAAAAAACAATGAGCTTGCTCAACAAGCAAATCATGCACTTGTCGGTATTACGGAATCAGTAGCAGATATTAATGACTCGAATACTCAAGTCGCAACGGCTGCTGAGCAACAGTCACAAGTCACTCAAGACATTAACCGAAACGTGGTGAACATGTCTGAGCTGGTCAACCAAAATGTGGCAGGAATCAGCCAAAGTGCGGCCGCGAGTAGTGAGCTTTCCCTTTTGGCAGAGAAGCAAAAAGAGCAATTGAGTTTCTTTAAAATATAAAAAAATAAGGCGCTATTGGCGCCTTATTTTTTATTGGTAGTTTGACACTATTTGAGCATAAGTTTTGTGCCGTTAAACTTCAGTTGCCCCAGCAGATTTTTGGCGTTGGCTTTACCAAAGTCGTCAAATTGAACGCCATAACGAGCATAATGAGTAGATTTTTGTAAATTACACACTTTTCCTTTCAAAGGCGCGAGCATCGGACCTCGCTCACCCAGAACGATATTAAGAGAAACCATTTCACCAACTTGTATTTGCCTGCTCATAGGCGAGGTTATAAAACGGCAACCGCTCTTGGAAAGGTCTCGTATTTCACAATCAGTTTTATAGTCATTAAGATGCACTTTGGCTTGCAGGTTTACTTCATAACGGACTTCTTTGCGAAGTTGATACACCTGCATCGTGTTTGGCAAGGTCAATACTAATACTGGAAATGGCTCTTCAAGACGGTGCTTTATTTGGGCTCTAAAAGGAATAATCGCACCTTCGCCTCGATGCGATAGTGCTTTCACGTTAACCCAGAAACCTTCTTGAAAATAGAACTTAAGGTCGTCATCAGAGATATTGGGGATTTCTATCAATGCACTATTGTTGGAATGACAACCAATAAAAAGGCTAGTAGTAATAAACTTAGTTCCTACTGGTGTGGTGACGTTTAATGTCACTTCACTACCATGTTCTACCATCCCCATAGCATCGGTACTATTTAATGTACTTGCCTGTCGCTGTTGTACAGACTTTTCATGAAGGGCTGATCGATTGTCCCTTCCACTAGCCGTCGTATTTCTCATTATTATATTCGTCCCTAGGTGTAACGCGCTTCGGCAAGTTTTGCTACAAAGCCGAAACGTAGCAATAATTCTATGCAGTGATATAGTTTGAATCAATAAAACGTTTGCCAAAAATAGGGGGTAAAAGATGCATAAAGTGACACATGACACTGAAAATTCCATCTTTTGGGTTGATTTGGTGAAAGACCATAAAGCGAAAGTGGTTTATGAGCTTAAGGCTAAAGAGATGCATATTACGTCTACCTTGGTACCTGAAGTACTGCGAGGACAAGGTTATGGCAACGTAATGATGGAAGCGATATTGCCGAAAATAGAAGAATTAGGTTATCGCGTTGTGCCTGTTTGTCCTTATGTGATTAAATACATGGCAACGCATCCTCAATGGGCACACTTACTGGCTTAATGGAGTTAGTGATCAATCCTCTCTATCAAAACATCGGTAACGAATTAGAGCTAGGCCAGCTTGAACATGTCACTGTGATCCAATCGCTATGGGGTGGCTACGGTGAGTTAGTTAAACTGACTTTTCCTCAGCAAACTGTCGTAGTCAAACATGTCCAGCTTCCTAAACCATCAGAGCATCCTCGAGGTTGGAACACCGATCGGTCACATCAACGTAAGTTGCATTCTTACCAAGTTGAAGTCAGTTGGTATCAAGATTTTAGCCAAGCAGTAGATGAGCGCTGTCGGATCCCTCGAGGGCTTAAATGTTTTCAAAACGAAGCTGAGTGGTTGATTGTAATGGAGGACCTCTCTCAAGTGGGTTTTCCAAACGTAGTTAAGAAAGCAAGCAAAATCCAGATGCAAGCCTGCTTAGAATGGCTGGCGAACTTTCACGCTCGCTATGTTGGTCGCCGTCATGATACGTTATGGCAAACGGGTACGTATTGGCATTTGGATACACGACCAGATGAACTCGCAGTACTGCAAGATGATAGGCTTAAGCGATATGCTGAGTTAATTGATCGCATTTTGCGTCAAGCTCAGTTTCAAACCTTGGTACATGGTGATGCAAAACTGGCAAACTTTTGTTTTAACGATGACGGTTCGGCGGTCGCTGCGGTAGATTTTCAGTACGTGGGTCATGGCTGTGCAATGAAAGACGTTGCTTTGTTTATGAGTAGCGCAGTAGAGCCGAGCGAGTGTGCGGAGATGGAATCTTGGGTACTGGATACCTATTTTGCCGCACTAACGAATGCGCTGAATCACTATCAACCACAACTCGATGGTGAAGCCGTTGAGCAAGAATGGCGCCCGTTGTTTGCTGTTGCATGGGCGGATTTTCAGCGCTTTGTGAAAGGTTGGAGTCCTGGCCACTGGAAAATAAACCCTTATACCGAATCGTTAACGAAGCGAGCGTTAGACTATTTAGACTTGAAGCAATAAAAGACTCCCGCTGGATTTCAATAGCGAATAAGCGGGAGGTTTGTTCTTGTGGATAGCGGTTAGTTTTTCGGTTTTCTGATGCGGGCCATACTGTAGGTGTTAATAAACTCACCGTCTCGGAAAGAGGCATCGATAAGCTCACCTTCAATCTCAAAGCCGTGTTTCTTATACAAGCCTATTGCAGCCTCGTTATCTGAATTCACTTCAAGATGTATACGCCTTACATTCAACCAGTTATCGGCGAGTTCTGTCACCGTGCTGATCAGCGCACTTCCAACGCCTAAGCCGTGGAAGTTGTCATGTACACCAATGCCAAATGAAGCAGTGTGAGATGTTCTCGGGCGCTGTGAATGATGAAACCCAATATTACCCACTACCTTGCCATCGATTTCTGCGACATAGCTATACACGCCAGCAGGTATGTTTGATAATCGATCGACCCACATTGCGAGAGATGGCTTAGGGAGTTGCAGGGTTTCACGTTGTGCTTTTGGTTGCGAATAAATTTCGACTAGCGCAGCGGCGTCTTCAACAGTGGTTGGACGGACGATAATTTCCATGCTTCTCTCCTTAGGTTTATTGGAATTAACTTCAATCTAACCAGAGAAAGTTACTTTGAACAGCATTTTTTTGCCTTTACTCTTCAAATGGCTTTTAAATTAGTATGTTATGAATCTCTAACTTTCACTTTTTATAGTGAATTATCATTGAAAATACGAATGAGAGTGATTTTTCGTTGAATTTTTGTACTAAAGAACTTCACCTTTATGGAGAATAATGGTGAATTTTGATTTTTAGAAATAAGGCCATTTTTATTAAAGTGTGAAGTTGGTATCTGCAACGAGTTGATTTTAATCAAGACAGGTTGGAGTTACCCCTTATGAGGTATGGGGAGTACGCCTTTTTAGCGCTATTTATGCTTAACTTATTTAAGAGCAATTAGAGCGTGTTTGAGGAAAACTATAATGAAATCCTCTCAGTCAAAAGTCTCGCAAGGTCGACGTCGATTCTTGCGTGACACTGCCCGAACTGCGGCTGGTGTGGGTGCAGCAGCGTGTGTTCTTGGATTGCAGTCATTGCAGAGCCAAGCCCGCGAAACCAAAGGTGTACCCATTCGTCCGCCAGGCGCGTTACCAGAAGGTGACTTCGAGTCAGCCTGTATTCGATGTGGCTTGTGTGTCCAGGCATGTCCTTACGACACCTTAAAACTTGCCAGTTTGCTTTCCCCAGTTGCTACAGGTTCACCTTACTTTACCGCTCGCGATATCCCATGCGAAATGTGCGAAGACATTCCTTGTGTCGTGGCGTGTCCTAGTGGCGCGTTGGATCATGATTTGACCGACATCGACGATGCGCGAATGGGAACGGCTGTTCTCATCGACCATGAGACGTGCCTTAACTGGCAAGGTTTGCGTTGTGATGTCTGTTACCGTGTTTGTCCGTTAATCGATGAAGCGATTACATTAGAAAACATTAGAAATGACCGTACGGGTTATCACGCGAAACTGATCCCGACAGTAAACTCCGAAGTGTGTACTGGCTGTGGTAAGTGCGAGCAAGCTTGTGTATTGGATGTCGCTGCCATCAAAGTGGTGCCGACTGATTTAGCAAAAGGTAAAGTCGGTAGCCATTACAACTTTGGCTGGCAAGAAATCGATAAGCCGTTAGAGAACGTGTTGCCAGAAGAGACCCCTGTTCCAAGTGGAGCGCTTGAGTCGCTTAAAGGAGGTCAATGATGGCCAAGAACTTAGCGCAAGATGCAGGCAAAGAAGCTATCGAGAAATTGGGCTGGTGGCGAGCGCATCGCTTCCTGATTCTGCGTCGTTTATGCCAGCTGATGATCATTGTGTTGTTTATGGCCGGGCCGACATGGGGCATTCTTCAAGGGAATTTGTCTTCCAGTATGTTGCTTAATACGGTGCCGCTGAGTGATCCTTTGATTGTCCTTCAATCGCTGGCCACAGGACATGTTCCTGAGTTTAACGCTTTGCTAGGTGTTGCGATTGTGTTGGTGTTTTACGCAATTCTTGCTCCTCGAGCCTTCTGTGCTTGGGTGTGTCCATTGAATATGGTGACTGATTTAGCGGCTTGGTTAAGGAGAAAACTCAACCTTAAAGCGAGCTACCGTTGGTCGCCAAATATCCGTTATTGGTTGATCCCTGCCTTGATGCTAGGTAGTGCGATTTCTGGATCGGTCCTGTGGACATGGTTAGATCCTGTTGCTGCTCTTCACCGTGGTTTAGTATTTGGAATGGGGGCGGGCTGGGTACTGATATTGCTCGTATTTGTATTGGACTTATTGTTGGTAGAGCATGGCTGGTGCGGTCACCTGTGCCCATTAGGTGCAACCTATGGTGTCATTGGCAGCAAGAGTTTATTGCGTGTCACCGCTGTTCGACGAGAAGACTGCACTAAATGTATGGACTGTTATTACGTTTGCCCTGAGCCAGACATTTTGCGTCAACCACTCAAAGAGGGGGATCGACGTGTAATGGACCAAACTTGTATAAGTTGCGGTCGTTGCATAGATGTTTGCCCTGAAAAAGTATTTGAATTCCACAACCGATTGAATGTGAAAAATATCGATTAAGGCATTGGTTTTTCTAGATAGCACTCAGCTTCTTCTGCTTTGCTGATTAAAGAAGTACGCTACAAAACTGTTGCGTACTTTTGCTCTTTAGCAGAGGTAATAATGATATTGCGAATTTGTTACATTTGGCAGTATGATGGCGACTTCATATTCTAAGGACTCGCCATGAACACGCCAACGAAAAACTGGAGAACGCCGCAAAACTTTCTTCTACTGATATCCATTATTGTTCCGATTGCTTTCTCTACTTGGATGGCGTTGCTCAATAACTTTGTTATTGAAAAAGCCAACTTTGATGGCGCAGATATCGGGCTGCTGCAAAGTGTTCGTGAGATTCCTGGGTTTCTGGCGTTTACAGTAGTGTTTGTATTGTTATTTATTAGAGAGCAGCGATTTATGTTGGTCTCACTTGCAATGCTGACACTGGGTACGGCAATCACAGGTTATTTCCCATCTTTGTTTGGACTTCTTTTTACTACCTTGTTGATGTCGACTGGCTTCCACTATTTCGAAACGTTAAAGCAATCTTTGTCTTTGCAATGGCTTTCTAAAGAAGAAGCGCCAGAGATGTTGGGTAAGTTTATCTCGGTTGGGGCGTTGGCATCTTTAATTACCTATGGTGCGATTTGGGTACTGCTAGAACAGCTGAAGTTGGATTTTAAGACGGTCTATTTATTGGCAGGCGGTACGGGCTTTATCCTGATTATGGTGATGGCGTTTGCGTTCCCTGAATTCAAAACGGAAGTACCACAAAACAAAAAGTTGGTGCTGCGTAAGCGCTATTGGCTTTACTATGCATTGACCTTTATGAGCGGTGCTCGCCGTCAAATCTTCACGGTCTTCGCCGGTTTCTTGATGGTGGAGAAGTTTGGCTATTCGGCTGCGGACATCACACTGCTTTTCTTAATCAACTACTTGTTCAACTTCCTATTTGCTAAACGTATTGGTCGTTTTATCGGAGCCGTTGGTGAGCGCAAAGCATTGATGTTTGAATATGTGGGACTGATTTTTGTCTTCGTCGGCTACGGTTTAGTGCAAACTGCTGAGTGGGCGGCAGCATTGTACGTGATTGACCATTTGTTCTTTGCGCTGGCACTCGCAATCAAAACTTACTTCCAGAAGATTGCCGATCCGGCAGATATGGCATCAACGGCTGGTGTGGCGTTTACCATCAACCACATTGCTGCGGTCGTGATTCCGGTAACCTTTGGTGTGATTTGGTTGGTTTCGCCTTCAAGCGTGTTTTACATTGGTGCCGCTATGGCCGCAGTGAGCTTGTTACTGTCCTTAAATATCCCAGCTAAACCGGGAGAGGGTAACGAAACACGTGTGTTGAGATGGAACTAAGTTAGTGCTTACTAATCAATGACTTAACGCGAAAGCTGGTTATAAAAATGGGATGCAGAGGCATCCCATTTTTGTATTCGGTTTTTAACGTGAGACTGGTTCGTTTAGAACGGATACCAAAACAGTTGAGTGTCTATAACGCGTTTGCTAATCGCTGCGGCAACAATCACGACGATGCCAGCCATACATACCATATCGGCTTTGGTCAGCGGCTTTAGGCTGTACCAAGTACGAGAAGAATGACGACCAAAACCACGCAATGTCATCGCGTTAGAGATTTGGTCTGCGCGATCTAGGCTAGAGAAAATCAAAGGGCCTAAGATCTTAGAAACGTTCTTCATACGGGTAAACAACGGCGCTTTCTTACTCAGTTCAACACCACGAGCTTGTTGAGCGTGCATGATGTTCACGAAGTCTTTCTTCACTTCTGGCAAGTAACGCAAGGTCAAACTGACGGCATAAGCGACTTTGTAAGGCACACCCATGCGGTTCAAACTTGCTGCAAACTCAGTAGGATGCGTAGTAAATACAAACACCAAGGCAATTGGGAACATGCTGAAATATTTCAGTGTCACGGTGACCAGATAAAACAAGGTCTCTTGGGTGAGTGAGTAATTACCCGGTAAAGATAACAATACCGTTGTTGACCCCATGTATTCACTGCCTTGCTGCGGCGCTAATGCAAACATAAACAGCGCATTAATCAACAAAACACTGCCTGTACCGATCAGTAAAGGCTTGTACACATGGAAAGGTACCTTGGTCATTTTTAACAAACCAAGACCTACAACGATCAGTAGAGCAATGATGCGCAAATCAAAGGTCGTAAGTACCACCGTTACCCACGCAATGAACATCAAAAATTTGGTAATGCCATTGAGTTTGTGCAGTGGCGATTGGGTATCGATGTAGTTGATACCAAACTTCATCTTGTTGTCTTTCATGCCACTACTTTCTCAATGTTTTTAGCATCATTATTTTGTGAATCTTGAGCTTCTGAAGTTTGTACATCGGCGTTGTTTTCACGCTCTCGACGCGCTTTTTCAACGTCAATAAAGTGCTGCATAAAGTCGTTCGTGTTCTTAATGCCTAACTCAGTAGCCAGTTCATACAAGCTAGTTGTCGCCAAGTTCGCTTGGTCCAACAGTGCTGGGGAACTAAACACTTCGGTCATTGGTGCGTCGGCAATCAACTTGCTATCAGCAATCACGATGGAACGAGTGGTGTACTCCAAGACCAAGTGCATGTCATGAGAGATGATCATCACCGTAATGCCAAGTTCACGATTAAGCTTCTCGATAAAGCTCAGCATTGATGTGTAGTTACGATAATCTTGACCAGCAGTAGGCTCGTCCAGAATCAAAAGCTCAGGCTCTAGGGCAAGAATCGATGCAATCGTCACACGTTTCTTCTGACCGTAGCTTAATGCCTCAATTGGCCAATGACGGTACTTGCTCAAACCACACAGCTCAAGGACTTCCAATACCTTCGCTTCGACTTGTTTCTCTTCAACACCACGGTTACGCAGGCCGAAAGCCACCTCGTCGAAAATCATGTGATGCGAAATCATATGATTTGGGTTTTGCATTACCACGCCAACCTTTTGGCTGCGCTCGAAAATGGTTAGCTCGTTTAAGTCTTGGCCGTTCAAGATCATCGAACCTTGGTCTGGTTCAATCACGCCCATCACAAGCTTAGTGATGGTGGATTTACCAGAGCCGTTTTTACCCAAAACCGAAACGAATTCGCCGCGTTTTACATCGAAGCTAACGTCTTCAAGTGCATTTTTCTCACCATCGTATGAATAGGTAAGATTACGAACAGCCAGAAGAGTCTCGGCTTGCTTTTCAACGTTGGTTGCTTTTGAGGCTTCAAACCATGCGCTGACGGAGGATTGGTATTGCGCCAATGGCAATGTGCTTAAGCTCGCTGGTTTTGCATCGCCTTCAATCGCGCAGCCTGCTTCTTTCAAAGCAGAAAGGTAAAGAGGCTCACGGATACCGTATTCCTCGAGAAGCGGGGACGCTAAGATCTCATCTGGTGTGGTATCTGCGATGATTTCACCACTTTCCATCAGAATGATACGGTCAACAGAGCGATGCAGTACGTCCTCAAGACGGTGCTCGATAATGATGATGGTTTTGCCAGTTTCACGGTGCAGCTCATCGATAATCTCGATGGTCTTTTTGCCTGTCTTTGGGTCAAGGGCTGCAAGTGGTTCGTCAAACAACAAGATGTCGACGTCATCGACTAAAATACCCGCCAAAGAAACTCGCTGTTTCTGACCGCCTGATAAATCGTGAGGGGAGCGATCTAACATCTGTTCTAAATCGACCATTTTGGCCGTTGCTTTGACCAATGGGTACATGTCGATGTTAGACATCAATTGGTTTTCCAGCGCGAATGCGATGTCTTCACCAATGCTCAGCCCAACAAATTGGCTGTCCGTATCTTGCAATACGGTACCAACTTGTTCGGTGAATTGGTGCATGTCAAAAGGGGCAGTATCTTGACCATTGATGGTCAGCTGGCCACTGGTTTCCCCTTTGATAGCGTGTGGGATCAGTCCGTTAAGACATTGGCCAAGGGTAGATTTACCACTACCACTTGGACCGATAATGACGATTTTCTCTCCTTTCTCTATCCTTAGATTGATATTTTTTAGCGTCGGTTTGTCCAGCGACTCATATCTAAAAGAGAAGTTAGAAAATTCGATTGTCATTCGACATTAAGCCTCTGTTAAGTTGCGGCTTTGCTTGTTACGTTTTGCGACAGACTTAAGAATGAAGAAGCCAACAATAGCAATAAGAATGGTGTTACCCAGTGCGATGATCGACAGCTGTGTAAATACCTTAGTGAACGGTTCTGCATACAAGATGGTGTCTAGGAAGGCTGAGCAGCCGTAACCAAATACGTTACCCAATAGAGCAAGCACCACGAACAACGCGAAATCTTTCATATTGAAGTCACCTTTCTCTAAGCGGTTGCGTGTTAGAGAAGGGAAAAGACCGATAATTAAACCGACAATACCTGAACCAAGTACCCAAGTTAGCCATACGCCCCAGCCTGCAAATAGGTCAGTAACCCAGTGGCCAATGAAGCCAACCAAGAAGCCTACAAGAGGGCCGAATAACACTGAGAACAATGCCAATACCGCCATTGCTGGTTTCAGCGTCGTGTTTGCAAACACAGGAATGCCAAACATTGGCAAACCGCCGATGCCGTATAGCGCAGCACCGATTGCAATAACCACTACGGTTTTAGCAGAAAGATTCATAGATAACCTCAGTTCAATTGTCGATTTTAAAGAACGTTCACTTGCTTTGTTTTATAGCGCTGATTGTGTAACAAAGTTAGGAAACAACCAAGCTGCTTATTGTTTGCTCTGTTTTTCTTCAAGAAATGTGTGATTGGATTCACGCATCCCATTGACTGGCTTAGTTTTTCAGCAAGCATCAAAAATAAGGCGCGCATTATACAGAATATTGATAAAAGTGGGAATGCTATCTGTCTGGATGGCTAGAATGAAAACAGGGGCTGACTGTCAGCCCCTGATTACACTTTTTGATGCGTTTTTCGTCATTAAATTAATGGTCTAGGTATAGGTAGTTTTGCCAGCTCTTCATGCGGATAAGCACTTTTCGCATGATAGAAACGTGGGTAAAGCTATCTGAATAAACCGCGACCTCAACCGCCGTACCGAGTGGTAGGTGATACTCAGTCAGGTCATCAGTGATTTGCAAAGTAACGAACACGCGACCACTGGTGCGAAGCGCATCGGTACCCAGTAGTGCACCACGTGCTTGGAACTGGCTTTCCGCGATGGCTGGTAGCACTTCGATGACCTTACCTTTGAACACTTGTCCCGGTAATGCACGGAACATAAACTCTGCTTCAAACCCAGGCTCTAGACGTTGCAATGAGTTCTGACGAAACGCTGCCGTATAAAGCTTGTCTTCGGTATGGACGAAGGTCATTACTGGTGCGAGCGGTAAAGGTACCGCCATCACACCTGGACGCAGTGCCAGTTGCGTTACATAGCCATCCGTTGGTGCGGTTACGACGGTTTGCTCTAGGTTGAACTCTGCTTGGCGTAACTCGGCGAGTAAAGATGCCACTTGAGTATTTTCGCCACCCACTTCAGAATCGAGCGCGATTTGCGCCTGTTCTTGCTTTGATTGTGCCACTTCTAGTGCTGCTTGTGCGGCCTTGAACGCTTGGCGACGAGTATCTAATTGTTGCTCGGTGAAGGCGCCACGATCGAAACCACGTTGGTAACGATCAAATTCGCGTTGTGCTTTATCACGTTCCGCAAGCGCTTTGATGACCGCTGCTTCTGCTTCTTGAACGCTAGACTCAAGACCAAGTGCGCCTTGGCTTGCTTCTTTTACTTTTGCTCTTAGCTTGTCTACTTCCGCTTGGAATGGAATCGGATCGATACGGAAGAGTACATCACCTTTTTGTAGCGGTTGGTTTGGTTGAACCGGAACTTCAATGACTCGACCACGAACGCCTGAAACAACAGGGGTGGTTGAGAACACTTGGTTACCAATTTGAGTAAACGGGTGGTTGTAGTTCATCAATAAGATAAGTGTACCGACCAACACTACACCACCGAGTACGGCTGTTGGCACTGTCCACTTGTTCAGTGGGATATTAAAGATTTTGAAAATCGCGATACATAGCGCGGCGTAAGTCAGAACCAGTAGTAAATCCATTATTGTTCCTCCTTACCTTGTTCTTTTTGTGCTGGAGTGCTCGATGCTGCCTTTTCGCCTTTCAGCGTAGAGACTTCTTTTTTCAATTCATTGACTTCATCAATTAGCTCTTCAAGGCGATGATGGATATCATGTGTTTCTTGTTCGAGTTGCTTGAAGCCCCAGCCTCGCTCTTTGCGCCACAACGTTGCCCAGATCCATAGGAATGGCCAAAGTGCATGAAGTGTGAAAAGGCTAACCCAGCCTGCGTAGTGTATTGCATCTTGGTGAGGGTGCTCGCGCTCTTTTGCTATTTCATAAGGAATATCGTGAATCACGATAATTCCGTAGAAGATAACCAAAGCAACGAAAATGAGTAACCCAAGTGCAAAATAGTCTAGAAACATCTTACTTCCCTGTGCTTGTTGCTAAATAGAAAAACTTACGTAAATTAACTGTTTAAGTATTTGATAGAACAATAAGTGAATCAAGTTATTTATAGATCAATTCACAGTTATTGAGAGATACGGCATGGAATACGAAGGAGTAAACAGTGCTATATTCTGGTGAGATTGCAGCGATCAGCGCCGCAATTGTTTGGGCATGTGCGACTTGGATATACAGTCAATTCAGCCATCGTTTTTCTGCTATGCAACTTAACATTGTCAAAGGGGTGATCGCCTCGATGATGATGTTGGTCGTGATTCCTTTTCTCCCCCAAGGTCTGCCAAGCCAAATCGAACCTATTCACCTTGCTGTATTAGCAGTGTCCGGTGTCATTGGTATTGCCATTGGTGATAGCGCTTACTTTTCCGCGCTAAAACGTATCGGACCAAATAAAACGTTATTGTTGGAATCTCTTGCTCCACCGTTATCAGGCGTGCTTGCGTTGGTGTTTCTTGGCTCGGAGCTGACGCTACGAAGTTGGCTTGGTGTGGTAGTGACGACCGCTGCAGTCACTTTTGTTGTCTTTCAGCCCTCTTCAACAGGTGAAGAGACCAATTGGAGTGGTATCGGATTTGGTCTGTTGGCGAGTGTATGCCAAGCAACGGGTGTGGTGATTTCTCACTATGCATTGGTGGCAGGGGATCTTCCACCTTTGTTGGGGGCATTAATCAGACTCAGCATTGGTGTGGTTGCGGTTTGTTTGGTGATTAAAGTCGTTGAGCCAGCACCGTTTAAAGGCATCAAGCAACATATTCAAGAGATGGGCAATAAAGCAATGGGATGGCTGTTATTAGCGATTTTCGTCGGTACTTTCCTCGCGCTTTGGCTACAACAAATCGCTTTGAAATACGCCAACCCAGCGATAGCACAAACCTTAATCGCCACTAGCCCGCTGTTTATCTTGGTGATTTACGCTATGAAAGGTGAAAAGGTAGGAGCGAAGAGCGTGATTGGAACATTGGTCGCGCTCGGTGGTATTTCGCTGTTCTTCCTTTAAGCTTTTCTTTAGTAAGTTGAAGAAAGATGCAAAAACGCCCCAGTTACGGTTGGGGCGTTTTTGTTGTTCAGAGATTTTTATCGCTGAGGACTTGGCTTATAGCTCTGTGCACACTTGGTTTCGGCCATTCGCTTTGGCGCGGTAGAGTGCTTTATCCGCTCGGTAGAAGGTACGTTGAGTATTCTCTCCTTCGTGGTGAGTGGTTATGCCAATAGAAACAGTTAAGCCCCGTTCCCCCAAGATCTCGTGCCAGCCAAACTGATAAATACGCTCTCGATAGTTTTCGGCGTGCATTTCAGCCATTTCGAGTTCGTGGTTTTCAAGAATGACCAAGAACTCTTCACCACCGAATCGGACACAAGAGGCTCCCCGGAATTTGAAATAATTTGCTAGTTCTTTTGATACATTTTGAATCGCTTTGTCGCCTACTAAGTGGCTTAGCTCGTCATTGATCGACTTAAAATGGTCGATATCAACAACCAAAAGTGCAAAAGGGGTGTCGTGGAGCAACAAATCCTTCAGCTTCACCTCCAACCAACGACGGTTATGTAGTGATGTGAGTGGGTCGGTAAACACATCTTGTTGAAGCTGAGCCACGGTATTTTTATGTTGCTGTGTTGTCTCTTTTAGCTCTTTGTTCTCGATTTCAGATAAAATGAGTTTAAGCTGTAGCTCAAAACGTGAGAGCCTTCTTAGTTGTGCGGAGCCTAGTTCACTTATAGGAATATGTTTGACCAAATCGGATTCGATTTGGAATGCTTTTTTTTCATATGTGAGGGCATCTTTGAAATAAGATTGAGATGCACACACATTGCTCATAGCGTTATAAAAATACTTCGCCAAAATAGGTGACGATTGAGTGGGAATACGCTTAGCGAGCGATGAAAGCAACATGTTTGCAAGTTGTTTGTGACCAAAATGGCTCAAACAACTTGCGACCTCCATTTTCACCATTGTAGACAGCCATGGGGTGTGAAGGTTGCCCACAGTGTATTGGATTTTAGCGAGAGCGAGCAGTGCTTTATCATATTCTTGGTTCAAGCGGTGTATTTTGGCCTGATACAAGCGAATTTGTCCTGTTAGGTTTTTATCACTAACAAGAATACTCAGCTCTTCACACTCAACCAAAAGCTCGGCTGCTGCGTTACTCCTACGTAGCTTGATGTAACATGCGAGCATATAAAGCTTGTATCTCAGTCTCAATGAACGACTGCTAATAGCATGATCAATGGCGTCGATCTTTTGGTAGTACCGCAATGCTCGGTTGTGATCGCCATACGCATCGCATAAGTTGCCCATTCCGATGACTGCTTTCACGTATTCATCAATAAATCCATAGTCCACCGCAATCGTAGTGGTGGTGGTGTACTCATTGAGCGCTTGAGCATACTCACCGATTTCTACCATTCTGTTACTCAAACTGGATTTTATCGTTAGGATGTCTTCGGCATCTTCAGGCAGACTCAACAAGTCTAAAGCAAGTTTTAATTCCTGAATGCTCTCTGTTACTTGCTTTATTTCGGCTCGGTATTCAGCACTGATAATATAGCAGTGAGCTTTTTCTCTATTTGTTGATGCAACGTGTTGACGAACGTGAGACCAGAGAATTAAAGCTTCTTCGCCATTGACAGAAGTTGGGTCTAGTCCAGCATCAGTGACTTTATTTAATAGTTGTTCCATCTATGATGCCTCTGCACGATTTTCTTCAAGTTGTTCTAATGTGAACGGGAAAGTAAGAATATCCTGTAGATACATAATTGGTTGCTTTACAGCTAGGCCTTTTCTTGCCCAAGGGTAAATTTTTATCATTGATTGGATGACATGGAATATTTGCTCAGCGGCATCACCTTTGTCCGCGACTAACATTGCTAAGCGATTGGTGCTCAATCGAGAAATCAGGTCGCTCGTCGTGGTAAGTGAATGAACGAGTTCGGTGCAAATATCAAGGTATACGGGGTCATCATGTTCAATCATAATGACGGCGTGGTTGGAACGTGCTAACTCGGTCTTAAACAGAACGAGCTTCTCCCACCAGTAAGTCTCTGATACCACGTTCGAAAACTGCTTCTCAGGATTGTATTCATACTGAGCTTGAATTCGATTGATCAATTTGCGAGCCCGTTGCTCCAATTGCCGTTTTGAGCTGCGCGCTTTGTCCATGCTGAGGCGGTGAGTTTGTTCTTTAAGCATTTTTAAGGCGTATTTGCGATATTTTTTGAATGCAAGAAATGCCGCTTGGTGGTCACCTTGTTCTTCTGCTACAAGAGACTGTTGGAAACAAATCTGGCTCAGTAACTCACCGTTATCAAAAGCGAGCGCTGACTGCTCAGCAGCTTTAAGCAATTCGCTTGCAGTACAGGTATTTTTGCGTAGCAACTGCAATCGCGCTTGGCTTATACAAGAATGCGCTTTCATCCAGACAAGATCATGCTCCATTGCGAGAGTATGAGCGCGTTGGGTTGCTTCTTCTGCGGCATCGAGTCTCTCTAGGCCTAACAGTGCTAGCCCTTTAAAGTCCCATATCTCTGCCTGCCATGTTTTGTCGTCGTGATCTTTAAGGACTTCAGAGGCCCCGTCTAAAACGGTGAGCATCTCAACAAATTGGTTAAGAAGGTAGTAATCCCAAGCCAGTAGAATACGGGCTTTGCCTTCTAGAGGGGCATTGCGCACACTATTTGCCACTTTGACGGCAAGTTCATGCGTGGAGGCGGCAAGGTCGTGCTCATTGGTAATTCGCCATACATTTCCGAGACCGACGAGGGCTTCAATTTGAATTGCGGTGTCGTCAACCAAGGCTGATTGCTCTAACGCGTTGATCCAGTATTGCTGTGCTGAGTAATACTTTGCTTGGCCCCAGTACTGTAGAGCAAATACATGGAGGATTTCAGGTAGGAAGTCGTCGGTATCGAGTTGGTTTTGTATATTGTAGGCTTGCTTGATGAGCTTTAAACCTTTTCGATACTCCATCACGCACCAATAACAGTGAGACATGATGAGAAGGGATTGGATTTCGCCTTCTGGAAACAGGATTTGTTCCGCACGCACTCTACATTGCTCGGCAAGCTGCAATGTTGTTGCTGGGCTAGGCTTGATATGCCTTCTTAACTCATTGAGTTCAGCTTCTAACTGAAACTGGTTTTTATCCAAAGTCCACATCCATGACTATCGAACAGACAACGTGCCTAATGATGTCTACATATGAGTGTGCATTATGTAAACAGAAAAGGTATCGAATACTGTAATGTATACCTAAACGTTGGGACATTACCACTCATAACTGAGTAATATGTCAAATAATTAGGACAACAGCTGTTTGATAGTGAGTGGCGCATCCGTTACTTCTAAGCGCTGCGCCGCTGTCAGTCCTTGTTTATCCTGATAGCACAAATTATGCCAAGCTCTGAAAATATCTAAAAGAGGCAAAAGCCCCCCAGGTCTCAATTTGCGACGTGGCTCGTTGATGAAGCTCTCAAATAACAATTGAAAACGGTTTTGATAAAACTGAATATGCTTCGTCGTTGCAATGTTGAACCACGATTCAGGAGTATTTCTGTCCCCTGCTAAATAGCAAATGCCTTTGTGTGCGCTGTTTTGAGATGAAATAGCCCAACGATCCCGCCACCAGCTCATATATGCAATATCTACTTTGCCAAATGGTGCCGACATGTCCCATTCTGGATCTTCTTCTACGTATAAAAGATCAACATTTTTTTGTTGAATACGTGATAGACAAACGCTCAACGCTGCAGAGCGGAGCAGTGGGTCTTGTGGCATGTAGATAGACACGCGTTTTTCTGAGCTACACATATCCAAAACGTGGAGATAATGTGCGTAAGACGTATAAGGAGGTCTGATCAATGCCCCTTTGGATGGGTAGTGGAATACTGAGAAATTACCAAGAGGATCTTCCACATTGCCTCTTGCCAAAATGGTTTGGTATTTTTGGTCGATACGTTCACGTAGCTTTGTTGAAGGCTCTGGTAGTGCTTCGCTGGCCTCTGCTGTGTAATCTTGAGACACAAAACGTGAAATGTCTTCGTAAGGGTTATGATCAATAGAGCCAACAGGCTCTTCATTCGAGGAATAGTTTACGTGTTGACACAGGATGTACCCCGAGTGCGCTTCCCCTGAAACGATCCAATAAACGCCATTGTTGCTTTGTGGCTGAAGAGAGACAAAGTTAGAGGCAAGTTCATAGTGGTCAGCATGATTGACCCAGCGAGCGTCAATAGTCGCAAGCTTACGGCGACAACGACTAGCAATATGATCAACATGATCGTAGAACGTTTTTGGATTGATACTGAGCTTACGGCAGATTTCACGTACGGAATAACCTGTAAACAATAAACCCATCAGGTTTTCTTGAAACTGTAGCTTCTTGTTAGCACCAGACCATTTATCTACAAAGGTGCTTTGGCATTCTTTACAACGGTAACGCTGACGATCGCCGCTGTAGCCAAAAGCATGGTAAAGGTGTTTGTGGGTGTGGACTGAAAGTCCGAAGTTGTCACATTCATCGTTGCGACATGCAGGCAAGCCATCACTGTGTACGTGACGAAGACGATGAAGTTCATTCACTACATCGCGATTGTTAAGTAAGGGGGGGAAAGCTCCACATTCACGGCAGACCATCGCCGGACGTTTAGGGTTAGCATGTTGCAACACATAACGTTTTGCATCACTCAATCCAAAGTTGTCACACGCCAATGTTTTACAAAAGTTGAGTTGTAACCCATCTGCGTCTTTTGGCAGTTCGCCGTTAGACACAATCGCCCCCTCGGGATAATTCAGGCAGCCGGTCAGGCCCCGGCTGCAAATTACTACTTAAGTATTTCTTAGATGTTGATTGCTGTTTCTAGAGCAACTTTCATCATGTCGTTGAACGACTTTTGACGCTCTTCAGAGCTTAGTTTTTCACCACGGATGATGTGGTCAGAAACTGTTAGGATAGTTAGAGCTTTCGCACCTAGGTCTGCAGCTACGCCGTAGATACCTGCTGCTTCCATATCTACACCTAGGATGCCAAGTTTTTCCATCTTCTCGAAGATGTCAGCTTCTGGTGTGTAGAATAGGTCTGCAGAGAATACGTTACCTACTTTAACTGGTACTTCTTGAGCACGCGCTTGGTTAACAGCTTCTTCTAGAAGGCCGTAATCAGCGATTGCTGCGAAATCGTGGTTGTTGAAACGGATACGGTTAACTTTTGAGTCTGTAGAAGCACCCATACCGATAACAACGTCCATTAGTTTAACATCGTCACGTACTGCACCACAGCTGCCTACGCGGATAACGTTTTTCACGCCGTACTCAGCGATTAGCTCGTGTACGTAGATGCAGCAAGATGGGATACCCATACCGTGACCCATAACAGACACTTTCTTGCCTTTGTATGTGCCAGTAAAGCCGAACATGTTGCGAACGTCACAAACTTGTTTTACATCTTCCAGGAAAGTTTCTGCGATGTATTTAGCGCGCAACGGGTCGCCTGGCATTAGAACTGTTTCAGCGAAATCACCTGGTTGTGCGTTAATGTGTGGGGTTGCCATAAGTGCTCTCCAAAGTCTTGTTCTGATAAATCGCCTTTATTATAGAAGGCTATTACCAATTCTGTTGAACTTGTTCGTTTTCGTTGGGGTAATAATATCGGGACACGCAATACACCCTTGAGAGATAAGTCACAAAATCATGGGTTTTAGTGTTCAATTATTCTGTTGATAACTAAATCTGTTGAAAGCAAAAAGGCAATCGATTTGCTTTTGAGCAGTTTGTCGATTGCGCGCACAAAATCTCGGCTTTAAGCACAAAAATTTTTCTTCAAAGTTTCTGATCGATATTCGAGGAGAGTGAGTAAAACGATTAAATTGTACAATTTATTTTCTTGTACAATGTAAATTAACTTGCTATAAGTTATACAACAAAACATTTTGTATAGGATGCTTCGTTATGGAATCTTCAATCAAAGTCGGTATCAGTTCTTGTGTACTTGGACAACGAGTGCGTTTCGATTCAGGACATAAAATCAGCAACTTCGTAACGAAGGAATTAGACGGCTACTTCAGCTTTGTGCCAGTTTGCCCTGAAGTAGGTGTAGGCATGTCTGTGCCGCGTCCGACTATCCGCCTAGTCAGTAATGAAGAACGTATTGCATTGGTCGAGACAAAAAATCCAGACAACGACCACACAGACAACATGCTCGCTTACTCAGAAAATAAAGTGAACGAACTACAAGGTGAGCAGCTGTGCGGTTACATCGTTTGCGCTAAGTCGCCGACTTGCGGCATGGAACGTGTAAAAGTGTACAGCAAAAACAACGCGGCAAAAGAAGGTGTTGGCTTGTACACCCGAACTTTAATGGAAAAAATGCCATGGCTACCAGTTGAAGAAGATGGACGCTTGAATGATCCGGTATTGAAAGAAAACTTCATCACTCGCGTTTACTGTTTGAATGATTTTTATGAGTCGATGGATGGAGAGCCAACCCGCGGCAAAATTATCGAGTTTCACTCGCGCTACAAGTTGACGCTGATGGCGCATCACCCCGAATCGTACCGTTCTCTTGGGCGCTTAGTGGCCGATGTGGCGAACCATGAAATTGAAGAGTTCTATAACGAATATCGCCTAGGTTTGATGAAAGCACTACAAAACCGCGCAAGCCGTAAAAACAACACCAACGTGTTGATGCATTTACAAGGTTACTTTAAGCGTTCACTGAACAGTGATGAAAAAGCAGAACTAGCGACAGTGATCAGTGATTACCGTACTGGTTTGTTACCATTACTTGCCCCGTTAACGTTAATTAAGCACTATCTCAACGCATACCCAGATGCGTACTTACAAAAACAGAAATACCTAGAACCATACCCACAGGAGATGAGACTTCGTTATGGATTGTAGCCAGGAAGAAAAACTATACGCGATTCGAGATGTATCTGAGTTAACGGGTGTAAAGCCCGTTACTCTGCGCGCTTGGCAAAGACGCTATAACTTGATTCAACCGCAAAGAACGGAAAAAGGGCATCGTTTATACCGCCAACAGGATCTGGACGTAATCCGAGAGATTCAGGGGTGGCTAGCGAAAGGCGTTGCTATCGGTAAGGTGAAAGGGCTACTGGGACAAGAGTCAGACGTTGATGTGACAACAGAGAACCAACGCCTAGAAGAAGTTGAAGTGATGCTGAAAGCTTTGTCGGAGCTTAATCGTGGCAAAACAGAAACGCTCTTATCTAACGTATTAAAAGAGTACCCACTTAATATTGTGATTGAACAGCTGATAAATCCAGTATTTGAAGCATTAGATTTAGTGAAGGTCTCGCTGCGTTCACTACAACTTGGTTTGTTCCAAACCTGTTTGATTACTCGTCTCGCGCTAGTGGTTGATTCAGAGAATAAAGCTGCATCAAAAGGAAAATGTCTATTGATAAGCTTTGAACAAGCACGGGAATCAGAAAGTTGGGTACAAGCCGCAATACTGTGCGAGCAGGGCTATCACATTACTTTGATCGATAAAGTGGAAGACGTGTCTGGTTTGGTTGATCACGACGTGCTGTCTCGTTACAAGTTCATTCACTTCTTTTCTAACAAAGCATTGCCTATTAAGCAGGTGGAAGCGTTAACCATGCTGCAAACACAGCTTTCAGAAAAAGTGCAGTTCTCGGAAGTGATAGAAAAGCTGCACTTTGCTGCCTAAAAATACCCTAGTAAGGAGACGACATGATCCTGGTTTGGTTTCGACGTGACCTAAGAACGTTAGACCACACAGCGCTTAAGGCTGCTCTTGATTCTGGGCAGCCTGTTGTTGCCGGTTTTGTTGCAACGCCAGAGCAATGGCAAGAACACCACATGGCACCCATGCAGGCGGACCTTATTGCAAGACGTTTGGTGCATCTTGAAGAAGAGCTCACAGAGCTTAATATCCCACTTCTGTATAAAGAAGTACCCAAATTTTCTGACGTGACTGAGGTCATCAAGGAATGGGCAATATCATTGAACGCAGAAAGCGTCATGGCGAACATCCATTACGAGGTCAATGAACAAGCGCTAGACCGAGAGGTTTCAGAGGTTCTTGCTAAAAGCAACGTCACGTTCGAAGCTTTCCACGACAAATGTGTTCATGCGCCAACTACGGTGTTAAACAAGCAAGGTGAATACTTCAAGGTATTCACGCCATTCAAACGTGCTTGGCTGGCGAAGTTCCAAATGCCGATGGTGTGGAAACCAGAACCGCAATTAAAGCTATCTGATGATGCACTTAAGCCAGTTGAAACTGATCGATATCATGCTGATGTAGTTTTTTCTTATCCACGTGACTCAAGTGAGCAATGGCACGCCTCGACCGGAGAGATCCTCAACCGATTAAGAGAATTTGCTCGAGAGCGCAGTGATGCTTATAAAGCAGAAAGAGATCTTCCTGCTGTTGATGGAACCAGCCAACTATCTCCCTACCTTGCGATTGGTGCGTTATCGCCAAGACAATGTATCGCTAGGCTTTATGCTGAGAGTCCTCATTCTGAGCTTACTGAAGGTAAAGCAACATGGTTGAGCGAAATCATCTGGCGAGAGTTCTACCAGCACTTATTGGTGTTTGAACCAAAGCTAGTAAAAGGAAAAGGCTTTATTCCGTGGGAAGATAAGATTGAATGGTCTTATGATGAAACGGCGTTCGAGTGTTGGAAAGCGGGAACGACTGGCTATCCTATTGTTGACGCTGCCATGCGACAACTCAATGAGACGGGCTGGATGCACAACCGTCTACGCATGATAGTGGCAAGCTTCTTAACTAAAGATCTTCATATCGATTGGCGTTGGGGGGAGGCGTACTTTATGAGTAAGCTGGTGGATGGAGACTTTGCGGCCAACAATGGAGGTTGGCAATGGTCGGCATCTACGGGGTGCGATGGGCAACCTTACTTCCGTATTTTTAACCCAATCAGTCAGGGCGAGAAGTTTGACTCTGATGGCACATTTGTTCGCCATTGGGTGCCGGAAATTAAAGAAGTGCCAAATAAGTTTATTCATAACCCTTGGCTATGGAGCAGTTTTAATTTACTGGATTATCACAAGCCGATGGTTGATCACAAGGTAGAAAGAGAGATAACCTTACGGCTCTTTAAAAACGCCAAGGAATAGAGAGAGATGCCTAGTAAGAAGCGTCTGATGTGTGTCGCTAAACGAACCCTATTGTCTGTATCGTTGTCTTTGGTGAGTGGCTTATCATTCGCAAAGATGTACGAATTGCCGGAAGACGGGGCGAAGGTGATTGGTCGCATGGAGAACCATGTGGTCGAACAGGGCGAAACCATGGCAAACATTGCTAAGCAATATGATGTTGGTATGCTGGCGTTAATGGCCGCCAACAAAGGCGTAGACCCTTTTTTACCAAGAGAAGGGCACGTACTTACAATACCTACTCAGCTCATTCTGCCTGACGTCCCTCACGATGGCATAGTTATTAACCTTGCTGAACTGCGCCTCTACTATTTCCCGCCTAAGGAAAGTGTGGTTCACGTTTTTCCGGTTGGTATCGGTCGAATAGGTCGTGACACGCCCGAAATGACAACGAGCATCAGTCAGAAGCGTCCCAACCCTACTTGGACACCACCTTCTTCCATCCGCGCAGAATATAAAGCGAAGGGCATTGACCTCCCAGCTGTTGTACCTGCTGGACCGGATAACCCGTTAGGTATGTTTGCATTGCGCTTGGCGTATGGTCATGGAGAGTACTTGATCCACGGTACTAACAAAGATTTTGGTATTGGCATGCGCGTCAGTGCGGGTTGTATTCGCATGGATCCTAATGACATCGAATGGTTGTTCGACAAGGTGCGTCGCGGTGAAAAAGTGAAGATCATCAATCAACCGGTAAAAGTAGCACTTGAACCAGACCGCAGCGTGTTTGTTGAGGCACATGAACCCTTAACTCGCAGTAATGGCGAAAAAGATCACCTACAAATTCCACAAGCGTTGGATTGGTGGTTGGATGAATACGGGATGACGAATGCGAAAGCAAAAGCAGCGATTGCTGCGCAGAATGGTGTACCTGTAGAAGTAACCGCGCCTTAACAAACGTTAAAGCGCGGAATCACATCTTACTTAGTGTAAGACTGAGCGATGTTGTCGATACGCTCGTTAGCACGTGCAGCTTCTTCTTGTGCTGCCATAGCTGCTTCACCAGATTTTTGAACGTTAGATTGAAGCGCTTGAACGTCTTGGCTTAGCTGGCTAACTTGGTTGCTTAGTTCGTCTAGTTTTGCTGCGTTAGCTGTTGCTGCATCATCAGATGAAGCACAACCTGCTAGTAGAAGTACTGAAGTTGCAGCAGCTGCGATCAACGTTTTGTTCATGTTAAGAACTCCTTGCTTATAGTTGAAGTTACGCTCTATACATTCTTTGTCATATAGTCGCGAATTAAAATGTATGAACATTTTATCAGTACATGATGTAGCAAAAGTCAAAAAAATCCAAGGATTTCATATATTCCTCGGTTTTTTCGCTGACCATGTGATTACAATTATTAAGAATGTAAATTGATGGCCAATAATCTCCCTTCTCAA
This sequence comes from Vibrio sp. D401a, assembly GCF_030248515.1. Taxonomy (NCBI): domain Bacteria; kingdom Pseudomonadati; phylum Pseudomonadota; class Gammaproteobacteria; order Vibrionales; family Vibrionaceae; genus Vibrio; species Vibrio sp. D401a. The sequence goes on from NZ_JAHGAI010000046.1 coordinate 180,950, forward strand.
CAGTCCTTTTTTGCTACGTTCCTGATATCAATAATTTAGACGATATTTACATAAAAGAAAGGTAATACATGAAAACTTTATCCCAGTAGTAAATTTATATTGTGTGATCTCTATCTATACTCCTATGATTTGCGGTATTATAGAGGGCTTTTATTTTTTGCTGCGTTAGAGCGGAAATGACACGAAGAAAGCGCTCAGACGATGACTATTTATTGGAGAATACTTTGCAATTTAAAGATCTAGGCCTAGACAACCGATTGTTGAAGAACCTAAAACACTACGATTTCAAAAAAGCGACTGACATTCAAAAGCAGGCGATCCCTGTGGCGATTGCAGGCAAGGATCTATTGGCATCTTCGAAAACGGGTTCGGGTAAGACTTTGGCGTTTGTATTGCCGATGCTTCATAAGTCATTAAAGACGAAGTCGTTTTCAGCGAAAGACCCGCGAGCAGTAATCCTCGCCCCAACGCGTGAGCTAGCAAAGCAGGTATATGGTGAACTGCGTTCAATGTTGGCCGGCTTGACGTATGATGCAGCTTTGATTCTTGGCGGTGAAAACTTTAACGATCAAGTTAAAGCGCTGCGTCGTTACCCAAAATTCATCGTAGCAACGCCAGGACGTTTAGCTGACCACTTGGAGCACCGTTCACTTTATTTAGATGGTTTAGAAACCCTCATTCTTGATGAAGCTGACCGAATGCTAGATCTTGGTTTTGCGCCAGAATTGCGTCGAATCCACAACGCAGCTAAGCACCGTCGTCGTCAGACATTGATGTTCTCTGCAACTCTTGATCACGCAGAAGTGAACGGTATTGCTTCTGAGATGTTGAACGCACCAAAACGCATTGCCGTTGGTGTATCAAACGAAGAGCACAAGGACATCACTCAGAAGTTCTACTTGTGCGATCACTTGGATCACAAAGAAGCGATTCTAGAGCGTGTGCTTGAAGAAGCAGAATACCGTCAGGTAATCATCTTTACAGCAACGCGTGATGACACTGAGCGCCTGACTGAAAAACTGAATGAAAAGAAACTTAAAGCGATCGCGCTAAGCGGCAATTTAAACCAGACTCAGCGCAACACCATCATGAGTCAGTTTGAGCGTGCAGTATTTAAGATTCTGGTAACGACAGACGTCGCTTCTCGTGGCCTAGATATCGCTACAGTGACACACGTAATCAACTTTGATATGCCTAAGCATACCGAAGAGTACGTTCACCGTGTTGGTCGTACAGGTCGTGCGGGTAACAAAGGTGATGCTATTTCATTGGTTGGCCCTAAAGACTGGGATAGCTTCAAGCGTGTAGAAACTTACTTACAACAAGATTTGAGTTTCTCTGTATTTGAGGATTTAAAAGGTAAATTCAAAGGCCTGAAACCTCGTAAGCCAGATTTCCGTAACAAGAAAGCGGCACCAAAGAAAGCGCGTCCTCAAGCGAAGAAAACGGCGAAGAAGCCAGCTAAGCGAGATAAAGGTTTCTACCAAAACGTGGCGGTGGGTGATAACGTATTTATCCCTAAGAAAAAGCCAGCGGGGCCAAGTGCTGAGGATTAATCTTCACCGTATTGCTTAATTGAAATGTTAGGAAAATCCGAGTTTTCAAGCTCGGATTTTTTGTATCTGCCTCTTTTTGTTTACTAACAATGAACGTGTGTTCAAGAGTCTTTGATTTTTCTAAACGGAATTCTTGCTTAGCATGGTTGGTGTGAAGAGGAGAATCAAGATGCAGCAAGACGAACGATGGTCACAAGAAAAGCAATGGTTAGAACAAGTTGATATGAGTCTAACAGACAAACAGTGTCACGCATTGGGGTGGCTGAGGTGCAGTGTTTTGACCGAAATGTTGTCATTTCTGTGTATGGCATTAGTTAGCTGCACCTTGGTGCTGGTTCGAGGAGGTTCCCATGATCACTGAAGAATCTCAAATGGGCGAATTGATTAAGTCGGTTGTGGTGTCCTCGCTTTATTTTGTTGGGTTTCTTGCTCTACTTTGGGTTGTGACGAGTCACTTTTTTTAGTTTACCTATCTTCCTTGAGTCACCTACTTAAGAAGAAAAGTAACTTTCGTCACCTTGTCGGGTGGCGTTTTCATTTCTAAATTCTTCATTGCATAACAATAGATGACTTATCTAACAATAGACTTACCTCACAGTGCATTCATCCATGATGTAAACGTTTGGCATAATAAAAACCGATAAAAATATCACGAAATAGTGTAAATGATAATTGATATCATTTTTATTTAAGGGCAAAATACGCGGAATAACATTAATCCTATAAATAGTTGTGTCATTTATATGAAATTCTGTCATGTTTTTTTGGGGCTCTTGGTGACCTCTTTGCCCAGTGTGGCCGCGGATAACTTTGATTGGCTGAGAGACGATTCCAGACAAGATGAGCGAGTCCTTTCTTACCTCAAACAACAAAACCAAAAGACAGAAGAGTTTCAGCAGAGTTATGCAACCATCACTGAAAGCTTACTTGTTCAATGGGAAACCATGTCGGGTGAGAAAGGTGATAAGCCTTGGGTGATTAAAAATGGACAAGAATGGAACCTAGCACGTCGACAGGGCAACTTCGCTTTGCTGTCACGAGCAGATAAAAATACGCAAGAGAATGTGGTTTATGATTTCTCCTTGCGCCAAGCAGAGCATCAGTATTTCCAAATTGGTCAATGGCATGTTCAAGCTAATTCGTTACTGTTTACTGAAGACATTGATGGCAGCGAGCAATACCGTGCAGTGTTGGTAGACCTTAAGCATGGCAAAGCGCTTGATCTGATCAACAACGTAGATAATGGGGTTCTGCTCTCACCAAATGGCAAGTTTGCTTTCGTTGTATCAAAGGAAGCAAAAACACAACGTCCTTACCAAGTCGTGCGAATCAACACTCAGACCAATGAGCAGAAAATAATTTGGCAAGAGGAAAAGACTGATTGGCTCATGTCTTTCTATCCAGCAGCCGATGCTCGTTTCGCTCTTGTGCAAAGCAACAATGAATCGACCACCGAGCAAAAGATCCTGAACCTTGATTCTGGAGAGCTAACGGCTTCGTTACGTAAACCAGAATCCGGTGTGGAGTATTATGCGGATGTTGCTCGAGGCAGAGTCTTCATCAACAGTAATCATAATGGCCGGTTTAACCTGTTTGGAACCGAGATGTCTGAGCAAGATGCGAACACTGCGGAGTCTGATTGGAAGCCTTTCTTAGAATCAGAAGACGGAGTTGAGCAATTTTACTTGTATGACGCGGGACTTGTGGCATTAAGCAAGCAAGGCAACAGCTCGATAATCTCAGTGTATTCTTATGATGGGAAGGCGAAGAAAGCGATCCCTCTAGAGTCTGAAGGTCGCGTTGCTTGGTTAAGTACACTTGGAGACTACCGCTCTAACAAAATCCGTATTCGCAGTATGTCGATGACTACACCGCCATTGTGGGAAGAGTTTGATGTAAAAACACTAACGAAGACCAGCTTATCTCAAGACGTTTACCAAGGTTTTTCCAGCCAAGATTATGTTTCTAAGCGCATTATGGTTGAAAGCCATGGTGTTCAAGTACCAGTGTCTCTTGCGTACCGTAAAGACAAACTGAGTGATAACGCTCCTGTCGTTCTGTACGGCTATGGTGCTTATGGCTTTACCATGAAGCCTTACTTCATGCCTCAAACCGTGAGCTTACTTGACCATGGTGTTATCTACGCGATAGCGCATGTTCGTGGTGGCGGTTTCTTTGGTGCTGACTGGCACGATCAAGGTCGAGGTGTTTTTAAAGCTAACTCCATCAGTGATTTCACGGCTGCGGCACAAGCACTCAAACACTTTGATGGTGGTGAACGTGATGTCTACGCGATTGGCTCTAGCGCTGGTGGTACTTTGGTTGCTGGCTCTATCAATCAAGACCCAGACTTGTTTGCTGGCGTGGTGATGAAGGTTCCGTTTGTGGATGTCGTTGCCAGTATGTCAGATACGTCACTACCGCTAACTGCGCAGCAATACGGGGAATGGGGGAATCCGACTCTCCCAGAACAACTCAAAGCTATGCAAGCTTATGATCCTATTCTCAATATCCACAAAGGCGATTACCCACCCATGTTGGTTCAAGTCGGATTGAACGATCAACGCGTACCTTATTGGGAAGGTGCAAAGTACCTTGCTCAAGTTTCGTCGACCAGTGAATCGACAGGTCCTTATTTGTTGCAAACGGACTTTAACTCTGGCCACCGCATGGACCCAAGGCAGGCAAGAGAGCAACAAGCAAAGGAATATGCATTTCTATTATCACTCATTAAAACATCTAAAGCGGAGCAGTAAATGAAGCTTACCCCAGTGTCAGCGGCAGTACTTTCGGTACTTGCTGCCAGTCAAGTACACGCCGAATCTAAGGTTTTCTCAATGGAAGAGGTGGTCGTAACCGCCAATAAAATCGATCAGCCATTGTCAAAAGTAGCAGGTAGTGTAGCGGTAATTACGAACGAGCAAGTCGAAGAGCGTGGTGAAACAGAGCTCTACGATGTGCTGCGTAATGAGCCTGGTGTAAGCGTAACTGGTGGTGCTGGTCGCCCTCAAAACATTACTATCCGCGGTATGACTGGCAATCGAATAGTTATCGTTCGTGACGGTATTCGTTCTGCAGATGGCTTTGGCGCGAATGACATTAATGATGCTGTTGGGCGAGATACCTTCGATTTATCTAATTTTGAATCACTACAGATCATCAAAGGTGCAAGCTCTTCTGTTCACGGCTCTGGTGCTATCGGTGGGGTAGTGATTTTGGAATCAAGCCAGCCGGGTGACTTCTTAAAAGACAAAGATTTTTATACTGATGTTTCTGGTACATACACTGACATCAGTAATAAATACAAGGGCACGAGCAACCTAGCTTTTCGCTCCGGTGATACAGAGAGTTTGTTCAACGCTTCTTACTGGCAAGGCCAAGAAACGCGCAACTTTGATGAAGACTTATATGACCGTGACCTTGATGGTTACAGCGCCTCCTACACTCTTAATCACTTTTTCAGTGAAGAGTTCATGCTCAAAGCAAAAGCAGAACTTTACACACAGAACCAAGAGCGTTTGGAAGGTTCTCCTTCTATCCAACCAGATGGTATATGGCATATCGAAGACTTTGCTGAGGATGAAACCACAGAAGAGTACAGTGCTTACATTGGTGCAGAAGTAACACCGATTAACCCAACTTGGTTTGAAGAGTTGGATACCAAAGTATATTGGCGTCACACCGAAGTAGTAGAAGACACCAACCGCTTGATGCGCCAAGTCGATCATAATGGTTTGATCACCAAACGTCGCGAACTGGAACACAAAGTCTTTATTGACGAAACAATTGGTTTCCGTGGCGATTTCACCAATACATTTTACGCAGCCAATGCGGAGCATCAATTGGCATATGGCGTCGAGCTTTCTACCGACTACTATGAGCGAACGGATAGCGATTCCAAGATTGATTGGAATGGGGTGACGCCTTCGACCAAGCAACCTTTCGCTCCTGCTCGTGCTTATAACATTGGTTTGTACGTTAGAGACATGGTGGAACTGGACAAATGGACCATCACGGGCGGTCTGCGCTTTGATGCGCACCGTCTAACACCGGACGGTGAGGGGCAAGTCGGCGGCTTTCCTCTAAAAGACCTTAATAGTTCAGAATTGTCACCAAGTTTGTCGGTTTCTCGTGAAGTGTTCGCAAACAACATCGCTTACGTTTCTTACAACCACGGTTACCGCGCACCAGAATACGACAAAGCGTACGGTTTCGTGAACCATGATTTCGTACCGCTAACGCCTTTTGTTATTGCACCGAACTTAGACCTAGAAGCGGAAACGTCGGACTCATTTGAAATTGGTAACAAGTTCGATAACGGTCGTGCGTATGTTTATGCCTCTGTGTTCTACAACAAGTTTGAAAACTTCATCGATGTTGTGACCACTGGCTTTGATTCAAGCACCGGGAATTACATCAAGCAGTACCAAAATCTTGATGGCGTAGAGACATATGGCGCAGAGCTCTCCGCTGGTTATGCACTCACTAAGCAATGGGACATCAGCACCAAGCTTGGCTACGTAGATGGTAAAGATGCGGAAGGTGAATACGTCCGCAGTATCACGCCATTCGAAGGTAACGCTCAATTGAAATACGCCAACCAAGACTTTAGTACTTACGTGACTTGGAACTGGGCTGCGGCAATGGATCGCGTTCCTGAATGTCAGACCATATTAGGTCTTGGTACAGAGTGTGCCCAGACAAGTGCGTGGAATACGTTTGATATTGGTGCCACTTACCACGTTTCCAAAGACCTTCGCGTAAGCGCGAACATCGTCAACCTGTTCAATAAAGAGTACATCCGTTACCAAGACGTGGCAGGTATTGCTGAAGAAAGTAAGCATTACTCAACCGAGCCAGGGCGCTACTTCACGTTGAATGCGAAATACGAATTCTAGGATGAAATTATGAAGTTAAAACCATTAGCGCTTTCGCTGCTTTTTGCCTGTGCCCCAGTGGTGCAGGCTGCTGAGTGGGATTACCCCTCAGTGGACTCTGTGGTGAGTAATGAAGCACAGGCGAAAATTTATCTAGACAATCATTACGCACAAGCGGGTGAGTTTAAGTTTCGCTATAAAACACAGTCTCAGCTTGGTGAGCATTACAATTTTGATGTTTGGGTAAACGGTGAATATCAAGCACAGCGTGCCCTCGTAGTAACAACCGATAAAAATCATCACGTTGTGCGAGTGTTTAAGAGCCTTGACGATACGATCATTCGCAACGGTAAACCAACGGTTGCAATGGAATTGGAATCGCCTCGCCAACTGCAAGCACAAGAGCCACCAGCTTTGAGCTCTGGAAGTCTGGTTGATGTTGAGGTTTCTTTATTCAACCCAGATCTTCGCACCATGCAACAGCAAGCGGCACCAGAATCGACGTGGTCAGCACTATCCGATTACCCTCAGCCGATCGAGTACGTCACCAAGTCGATTGAGGTTTTAAAGTCCGGCGGTAAGTTCTATCTCTCTAACCCAAGATTGAAGCAAGTGGATGCGACGGGCTTATTTGCAGCCCCAGCACCTGGTGAATCGCCTGTACTTGATACGTTGGACTTCCTCAGCGCAGAAGGGGTTCAAGCATTTGACAGTGTTGATGAGATGCAAAGCACCGAGTTTGGTGACAATGCGTTCCCACAGTTGATGGCTTTTTATCATCTTGATAGCTCGATCCAATATCTGACAAGCCTGACTTACGACTTGTTTGATGAACCGCTTCGTTTTGATGCTCGCGGTTTATCAAAAGATAACTCTACTTACTATTACGGTCCGAAAGCACTCATGCTGGGTGTCGGTGGTGTTTCTCCGGATGCAGTCGATGCTGATGTCGTGATACACGAGCTTGGGCATGGCATTCATTACCAAATCGTACCGGATTGGGCGTACGGTCACACTGGTGCTATCGCAGAAGGTTTTGCTGATTACTGGGCGGGCAGCGCGAGCTATCGCACTCAATATTTGGATGCTTCGCGTCGTGGTCAAGAATTCGAGTTAGATACGGTGTTCAACTGGGACGGTGTGTTCGGAACACGCAAAACAACTCGTAGCTTATGGAACCAAAGAGCGCGTTACTTCGAGGGCTCAGAGTATCCAGCGCACGTTAGTGTGGGCGGTGAACTAGGCGACGAGCTATGGTCAACGCCACTGTTCCAAGCACTTAAAGCATCGGTTGAGCGATACGGTGATGATACCGATAACGTGTTCCGTGAGTTTGACGCCATTGTTCTTGAAGGCATGTATGGCATTGGTCGCGGCGTGAAAATGCATGACCTTGCGGAATCGACAGTGTTTGCTGCAAGCACCTTGTTCCCTGAGAAAGACTATGCCCAGTTCCTGATGAACAGCTTCAACAAACACAACTTGCTCAAGGCACCATTTCGTGTTCGCTATGACGCTCGATACATCGCACAAGACCAAAATGTGGGAGTTAACCTGAGCCAAACTGGCCGCGAAGCAAGCATTAAAGGGCAATGGCAGCTAAATAACGCATCCGTTTTCGATTTTGATGAAACGCTTTCTGACTCGACCTCAATGAAGATGGCGTTACCAAGCGGTCTGACGTGTGGCACGCAGTTCGACTCTTCTATTTCATTGGATTACCAATTTAGTGAAGGTTTGAAAGCGCGCCAGTGGGAAGAAAATGTGAAGTTAGTTAACGGTACGCCAAAGCTAGACATTCAACCTCAATCAGTGAATACCGTGCTACCGGAGCAAGGCGACAGACTGTTTGCTCAAACGCTATCAGACAAGTCATATACGATTAATGATTCGTTTGCGGTTTACCTGAACATCGAACATGACTCATTGCAGGATTTGCAAGTAGCGCTTATCTCTCCGCAAGGTAAATCAGTGGTGCTACTCAACCATCAATCAAGCAATACCAATGGATTTAAAGGTTACTTTACAGCTCAGTATGATGAGGAGTTACAAGCTCTTGTCGGTCAACCGAGTTGGGGTACTTGGCGTCTTGAAGTGTCTGACCGCGTGTCAGGGAACTCCGGTGTATTGAAGGAGTGGGGTGTGAGTCACTTCGCTCAGTATCAGTGTAGTGCTGATACCACTAAAGGAAGCAGTAGTGGTGGTTCGGGTGGTAGTGGTTCACCTTTAGCCTTGCTAGGGCTGCTTCTGCTTTCAATGGTGAGAGTGATTCGCTCTCGTTAATCAAAATCAAAAGAAGATAAAATCTATGAAGTTTCAATATTCTTTCGTTGCTATGTCACTAGCCCTTGCTGGTTGTGGCGGTGGTTCTGGTGGCGACACATCGGCACCGACATATGATGTGGCTGGCACCGTCGTTTCCGCAGGTACACTTCTTGATACGCCAGTATGTATCGATTTAAACCAAAACTACGTTTGTGATACGAATGAGCCAAGTGCTAAGACGGATAACGCCGGCAAATTTAGCCTAACGTCAAGCGATAAAAATGTATTAACCAGCACTATTCTTGCTCAAGTTGAACAAGGTTCAAATCAAACATTACGAATTGCTGCTCCGGGTCAAAACTTAGCAACGGGCAACACTGTCAATGGTGTAACAACGTTGCTCGCAGGTCTTGTGGTTGACGGTAAAACCGTTACTCAAGCTGAAGAGATCGTGAAAGCGCAACTCACCGATGCCGGCGTTTCTCTGTCTGGTACGGTGATGTCTAACGTACAAGCCAGCGAGCTAGACAAGCTAGAGCAAAACACGGTTGCGCTATTAGCTGCGATGCAACCACAACAAATGACCAAAGGCGTAGCGCTTCTTGCTCAAAGCCTTAGCTTCCAAGGTAAATCGTTGGCCTCTGATCTTCTGTCTGAAGCGGAAGTGAGTGCATTTGCTGAAGAGATTGCAGTGGTTGCTGAACAAACTGTCGGCAGCAACGATACTGGTGTAGTGCTTCACTTTGCAGATGGCGATACAGATGTAGCAGAAGTGCAAACGTCTTACCCAGGTCAAGATGCGGAATACGGTTTCGACAAAGAGGACAAACAAAGGTCTACAGGCGCTGGCTTTAAGTTCGTTAAGCTAGATGCACAAGGTGCTGCTTTAGCTGCAGATGCGACTGAGTGGGCTTGTACTATGGATGAGCGTACTGGCCTTATTTGGGAAAATAAGAGTGCAGACTCGAGTTCAGTTCAATTTAAAGATCGTACATTTGTGTTTGAATCAGCAACATTCAAACCATACTACGAAGATCTGGATGTAGTTGGTTGTGTGGATGCAGCTGATGATATCTGTTCAACAAGCCAATATGTTGAACATATCAACAAGCAATCTCTATGTGGTATTAGTGACTGGCGCCTACCAACATACCAAGAGTTCTATGATGTTCTCGACTTAGGTGAGACAGAGAAAGATGCCAAAGGCAATGTCTATGGTATGACGACAGCTTACTTCCCTCAACAGGGCAAGGGCAGCCCAGATGTTGAATCAGGTGCTATTTGGCTAAGTGATTTCACATTTAACAATTACTCTAGTTTTAACTACGAAGGTGCGCTTCAGTTTGCAGTAGTTGCAACTAAAGGCGCTGACCGTGGCTACGTTAGCTTTGTTGAAATTTATTCAGACAAGGTGGAGCGTGACACAGGCACGTCATACCAATTCCCAATCCGTCTAGTAGCAGTAAAGGGCCAATAAGATGAAGAAATTAATGACCGCGCTATCTCTTGTTTTGGCTTCTCAAGTGGCGATGGCTGCACAAGAGTGTTCAACTGACTTCGGCAAAACTGCACCAAACTCTCGTTATACATACTCTGATAACGGCACTGTGACTGACCTTAAGACAGGGCTTGCTTGGATGCGCTGTCCTGTAGGTACCACCTGGAACGCAGCAAACGAAGCTTGTGATGGTGATGCGACCAAAATGACTTGGCAACTTGCACTAATGACAGCTGACCAAATTCGTAATGAATCGGGTAATCACGTGTTGCATGGCTTTGCGGGTAAGCAAAACTGGCGCTTACCAAACATTAAAGAGTTGGTGGCACTGACAGAGCGTGCTTGTCATAGCCCCGCTATGAATGGCACCGCATTTGCAAGTGGCTACACGGTAGAGGTGGGGGATTACGCTGCTTATATCTGGAGTAATACGCCAAACGGAGATGGTTCAAATGTGATGGTGTTTGATTCATTCAATGGTGAGGTTTACAACTGGAACCCAGCAGAGCCAACTAACACTTTCTCAGTTCTGTTGGTGACTGACGAATAATAATCACGTGATTGATTACCTAGTCCTGTTATCAAAAAGCTCCGCAGATGCGGAGCTTTTCTTTTTTGAATGTATTGTGTTGAGCAGAATGTTTAAACTTGGAACTGCTTAAGTTGGTGCTTTTGATTTTCAGCCAAGCCTGACAACTCCTGCGCTGCAGCGGCAGATTGAGTGATGCCAGTGACGTTCTGACTCACTAATTCATAGATGGTGCTCAGGTTATTGTTAATGTCTGACGTGACTTGTTTTTGCTCTTCAGATGCCGTAGCTACTTGCGTATTAATTCCGTTCAGGTTTTCAATAGCATGCTGAATGTCGTTTAGCGACTGATTTACTGAACTTGCTAGCACTTGATTATCGTTCAGTAGCTCAAGGCTTGAGTTCATGCTCTCGTTCGCTTGTCCCGACTGTTGCTGCAGCTCCTCAATTATTACTTGGATCTCTTTGGTCGACTCTTGCGTTCTTGCCGCAAGCATTCGAACTTCGTCGGCAACAACCGCAAATCCACGACCGCTCTCACCTGCACGAGCAGCTTCAATTGCTGCGTTTAACGCTAGTAGGTTGGTTTGTTCAGAGATACTTTCAATGACTTCAATTACTTTGCCAATTTGTTCTGATTGGTCTTTGAGTGAGGTCACAACGGTGGCTGCATCGTTAAGTTGTTGCGCCATTTTTTCACTAGCTTGAGTACTCTCTGCAAACATAGATAAGCTTTTAGCTGTGATATCACTTGCTTCGACAGCGGCATTGTCAGCTTGCTGAGCGTTCGATGACACCTCTGCAGCAGTTGATTCTAACTGATTGACTGCTGAAGCGACTTGCTCGACTTCTAGTTTCTCTTGATCTGAGTTAGCACTGCTTTGCGTCATTACGGTTGCAAGTTCGGTAGATGCTGATGCGACATCCTCACTGATTCTAACTAGTGAACCAACTGTGCCACGAAGTTGTTGGATAGTTTGGTTTACGTCATGTGCCAGTTGTGACACTTCATTTTTGCCTACCTCTTCTGCTTCTACCTGTAAATTGCCTTTTGCAACCTCCTTCATGGTTTGCTGAAGACGACGGATAGGTGAAACAATGGCGTTTGCAAGTAACCAACTGATTACAGATGCAGCAATCAGAATGATCGCGAGCGCCACGATGCTCAAATTTAGCGTAGATGAGTGCATTTGACCGTTAAGCTCAACTTCTTGAGAGACGATTAGATTGAGCTTTTGGGACAAGTTATCGATCGCACCAATCATCGCATCGCCAGCAACACGATAGGCTGCCATTGCGTTATTATATTCCTGATCAAAATTCGGTGGTGCGTAGCTAGCATTGTGCTTTGTTTGTAGCAGAGGAGTCATGGTGTTGCGGGTAAAGTCAACGTAATGATTCATCGCTTTTTTCATGGCTTTAACGTCATCTTTGATGCCGCTTAGTTGGCTGATCGAGTTCAAAAATAGTTCGTTCTGATTCTGACGTTGGGCGAGATCTTGATTCAATGTTTTTAGATCATCCGCTCTGAATAAACTGTAGATCGCCTTAATACGCATAGCATAAGTATTATCCACAATAGAACTAAGTTCTTCTTTATGAACGATTAAGTTATTGGTTGATGATGTGACTTTATCAAAAGCGTGTTCAAGCTTACTGATCCCGGTTGTTAGACCAATAACGAGCAATATGATTGTGAAAACAACAGGTGTGAGTACTTGCTGTTTGATGGAAAGCGCGCTGAGTAATTGACGCATGTGTGACCCTCAATAGACAAATAATAATTATCGTTTTAATAAATTAAACTTGATGAGTTTAATGAAGAAAGCCGTCAATTCAATCAGTTATGGTAGTCAAATTGTTATGAGATATATCAAATATGTGTTGGTTAAACGAAGCAAGTTTATAGAATGAGAGGTGAGCCAGTTAGAAAAGTTTTATTTTTAACCAGTAGGCGTAAAAATAAGCAGATGACTTAACGTGTCATAGATGCTTCAACTAAGTGAAACACAACTGTCATATTCAAATTCTAAAGTGAGCACCGTTCAAGTGAAACACAACGGCAATAAAGCCACTTAAAGGAAATTGTGATGAAAAAGACAGTAATCGGTGCAATCGCACTTCTAGGCGCAATGGCAGTGACTTCTGTTTCTGCTAAAGAAACTATCTCTGCAGTGGGTTCTAGCAGCGTAACTCCACTGATGGAAGTTTTCTCTGAAACATACATGAAGACAAACCCGAATGTATTTATCGAAGTTCAAGGCCCGGGTTCATCAGCGGGTGTTAAAGCAGCGAAGAACGGTTCTGCTGACCTAGGTATGTCTTCTCGTAACCTAAAAGATTCTGAAAAAGAGCCAACGCTAAAAGAAGAAGCAGTTGCTCTAGACGGTATCGCAGTTGTTGTAAACCCAAAAAACAAGCTTTCTGGCCTAACTGCTGAACAAGTTACCGCAATCTACAAAGGCGAAGTAACAAACTGGAAAGACGTTGGCGGTGCAGACAAGCCAATCGTTGCAATCACTCGTGATACGGCTTCTGGTACTCGTGGTGCATTCGAAGACATCATGAAGCTAAAAATGAAAATTTCTGGTAAGAAAGTATCGGCAATCTCTCAGCGTGCTCAAGTTGCTAACGGTAACGGCGCATTGAAGACAATGGTTGCTTCTAACCCATACGCAATCGGCTACATCTCTCTAGGTACAGTCGATGGCTCTGTAAACGCTCTTCCAATTGATGGCATCCAAGCTTCTGTAGACAACGTGAAGAACGGTTCTTATAAAGTTGCTCGTCCATTCCTTGTTCTTTACAAGGAAGGCAAGCCATCAGCTGAAACTCAAAAATTCCTAGACTGGATGCTAACTGAAGAAGCGCAAGCGCTAGTTGACCAAAAAGGCTACATCTCAGTTAACTAATCCCATCGGGGCTCTAAAGTTTGCTCAGCCCACCTTTTCGGGCTGAGCCTTTTCTATCCATTGTGTTCGACGCCATTGCCAAGAACCGTGAGATTTTTATGACCATCGCAACAAATAGTGAAAAGCTTATGACTACTGACGCTAAAGCGATCAGCAAGCCAGGCCTACGCGAAAAACGCCGCGTTGACTGGAAAGAGCGCATCTTCCACGGCTTGTTCCTAACGAGTGCTGTAATCGGCATCGTATCATTAGCAGTAATCGCATACTTCATCGTTCGAGAGAGTATCCCAGCATTCCAAGAAGCGGGTGTCTCGGGCATTGTTCTAGGCCAAAACTGGCTACCACCGGCACTGTACGGTGTTGCAACCATGATTGTTGCTTCTATCGTTTCGACAGCAGGCGCTGTTTTAGTGGGTGTTCCAGTTGGTGTCTTAACCGCTATCTTCATCGCTGAAATCGCACCAAAGCGTTTAGCTGACATCATCCGCCCTGCGGTTGAGCTGCTAGCCGGTATTCCTTCGGTGGTTTACGGTTTCTTTGGTCTGGTTATTATCGTGCCATTGATTCAGAACGTATTTGATGTACCAGCAGGTAACACTATCTTGGCCGGTATCATTGTTCTTGGTGTGATGATTCTACCAACGGTAATTACGGTATCTGAAACTTCTATCCGCGCTGTTCCTCGTACGTACAAAGAAGGTTCTTTGGCACTGGGCGCATCGAAAATCTACACCATCTTTAAATTGCTCGTTCCAGCGGCTCGCTCAGGCATCATGACAGGTGTGATTCTGGGTATCGGTCGTGCGTTGGGTGAGACTATGGCGATCATCATGGTAATGGGTAACGCACCGGCAATGCCTGAAGGCATCCTTGATTCGGCTCGTACGTTAACCGCAAACATCGCTATTGAAATGTCTTACGCAAGTGGTGTTCACGCGAACGCACTTTACGCTACAGGTGTGGTACTTCTGGTCTTCATCATGTCGTTGAACGCTGTACTACTGTACCTAAACCGAGAAAAAGCGAAGTAATCGCTCGTTAAAGGTGACTATTATGGATCGCGCAAAACTGAAAAAAGCACGCCAGTTCAAAGATAATGTCTTTAACGCATTTGTCTGGATCTCGGCAGCACTGACGGTAGGTTTCTTGTTCTGGATTATCTGGTACATCCTATCAAACGGTCTACAACACGTAGATTGGAACTTCATTACTGATAACTACACGCGCACAGGTGAAGAGCACGGTATCTTCCCAATGATTGTGGCGACTATTTACATGGTTATCGCATCTATCGCAGTGGCAGCGCCACTCGGTATCATGACGGCAATCTACTTGACTGAATACGCGAAAGTGGGCAGTCGTTTGGTGAAAATCATCCGATTCTGTACTGAGTCATTGGCAGGTATCCCGTCGATCATCTTCGGCCTGTTCGGTATGACTTTCTTCGTGGCGATTCTTGGCCTTGGCTTCTCGATTCTGTCGGGTGCATTGACGCTAAGTATCCTAATCCTGCCAGTTATCATCCGTACTACGGAAGAAGCGTTGATGGCAGTACCACAAACGTACCGTGAAGGCTCATACGGCCTGGGTGCATCTAAGATTTACACTATCTGGCGTTTGATTCTTCCGAGCGCAATGCCAGGTATCTTAACCTCGGTCATTCTAAGTATTGGTCGTGTCATTGGTGAGTCTGCTCCAGTATTCCTGACAGCAGGTATGGTTGCACGTATTCCAGATTCTTTATTGGATTCAGGTCGTACGCTAACCGTTCACCTATACAAACTGACTACCGAACTGTTTACCATTGAAGAATGGAATCAGGCTTACGGTACCGCGACAGTTCTGATTGTTGTTGTTCTACTAATCAACATGTTTACAAAACTGATTGCACGACGTTTTAACACCGCAACTTACTAACAAAACGAATTAAGAACGCACGTTAAAAGACACGAATTCAAGATTTAAGAGATTAAGACAATGAACAAGTTTGATATTGAAAACCTAGACCTGTTTTACGGTGACAACCAAGCACTGAAATCAATCAACCTGCCTATTCCAGTTCGCCAAGTGACGGCGCTTATAGGCCCGTCTGGTTGTGGTAAATCAACACTACTACGTTGTTTGAACCGCATGAATGATCTAATCGAAGGCGTAAAGATCACGGGTAAGCTGTCAATGGATGGCGAAGACATTTACGGCAACATTGACGTTGCTGACCTTCGCATCAAGGTTGGCATGGTATTCCAAAAGCCAAACCCATTCCCGATGAGCATCTACGAGAACGTGGCTTACGGTCTGCGCGCTCAAGGCATCAAAGATAAGAAGCACATTGATGAAGTGGTTGAGAGTTCACTTCGCGGCGCAGCGCTTTGGGACGAAGTGAAAGACCGTCTTAAGTCACATGCATTTGGTCTATCTGGTGGTCAACAGCAACGTTTATGTATCGCACGTACCATTGCGATGGAACCTGATGTGATTCTGATGGATGAACCTACATCGGCACTTGACCCAATTGCAACACACAAAATCGAAGAATTGATGGAAGAGCTGAAGAAGAACTACACCATCGTTATCGTGACTCACTCAATGCAACAGGCGCGTCGTATCTCAGACCGCACTGCATTTTTCCTAATGGGTGAACTGGTTGAGCACGATGACACTCAAGTGATCTTTAGTGAACCAAAAGACGACCGCACTCAAGGTTATGTAAACGGTGATTTTGGTTAATTTATTACCCATGCTGGTATGTAAAAAATAACTATAAGCGATGGTACTTTTGCCCCTCTTTAAGAGGGGCTTTTTTATTTTTGGCTAGATTTTGAGGCTATTTTTATGGAGTTTTCTAGAGTGTTTTATAAAATGAAAACTTGCACGTTATGTAACCTAGATGAAACATATGTCTAAAAATGTTGAAAGGTTCTCGATTGTGATATTAAGTCCATTTTTTTTGCGAAAGACTTAACAGCTCAACTTTGACTCCATTGATTGCATATCACCGTACGGTTAGTTTTTTGTTGAAAAGAAAAAAGTAAGCAGGCTGGGTTGATAAGGTGAATCTAAAAAGTTTTATAAGAAAAGTCTCTGCTACGCGAGATCACAGGCTTTTGGCTGAAGCCATTTTTGAATACATACAGAACCTCATTTCTCCTCAGGCCATCGTTATATTCGACGACCCGCTTACAAAGCCATCGGATAATATTCGATTCTCGATAGGAGAAATCAGTCCGCTTGCAAACTACCCTTCAGATTTTTGGACTTGGGCCGAACAGTTTGATACATCGGAGAGTCTTATTCCTTTAGCTATTAACACTTGCAGTTGGTCTTTTGTCGAAGACCACGGTGGAGATAGTTACATAATGATGCTCGATAATGCGCCACTAAAACGAACTTACTTATTGATTCAAGGGGTAAAGTCTGGAACTGCGCATAATATCTACGAAGAAAGTTATGATGTCATGCAACTCGCGGCTTCACGCTGGCAGTGTATTCGGGCTGAGAAAAATGCATCGTTAGAAGTTAAAAATCGAGATATACGTGAAGCTCAATATGTCGATGAGATAAATCAGCGCGAGCGATTTATTGACAATATGAAGCTCGTGCAGCAAGTAGCACTCGATATCTCTAACCCAGATTCCCTGAAAGAACTTTACTTAAAAGCGGTTGAAGCACTTCGAGTGAGGTTAGGTTTTGATCGTTCAACCTTGATGTTGCTCGATATGAAAAAGCGCAGCTTTAGTGGTACGTATGGTACCAATGAGCACTGTAAAACTGTTGATGAATTTCACACTCAATATGACCTTCACCAGTTGGGGGAAGAGTACATTGCTGCACTATCAGGTACTGAGCGAAATCTAGTCATCGTGGAAGACACTCCAATATATACGGCAGGTAAAGTGGTTGGGCAAGGCTGGAATGCAATGCTTATCCTGCGTGATGGAAACGAGCCTTTTGGATGGTTTGCTCTTGATAATTTTATTCACCGCAAACCCATTACTGCCTATCAAAAACAGATGCTTGAATCTTTTGGTTCGTTGTTTTCTCAAATTTACATTAGAAAGCGTCAAGAGCAGAACGTCCGCATGCTGCATTCAAGCATGGTAGAACTGTCTCGCTGCACAACGGTCAGTGATGTGTGTAAATCTGCAGTGACTTTTGCCATTCAAAATCTAGGTATTGATCGGATGGCAGTTTTCTTAACAGATGAAAGCTGTTCTTACATGCAGGGCACTTGGGGAACTGATATCCAAGGTAATGTGGTCGATGAATCTTATTTTTTTGGTGAAACTCAAGATTTCTCGTTGATTAACCTCGCTCGATCGATGCCAAATGAAGTTGCTTTTGAGGAGTCTGTTCCCATTTATCATGACTGCAATATTGTTGGCTTTGGTTGGGCGGCAATGACGGTTCTGACTTCGAATAGCAGTGGTCCGATAGCCTTTATTTCTGTCGATAACCTCCTTACTCGGGCGCCATTGACTTCACAGCTTCGAGAAGTTATCCGAATGTTTGCCTCAAGTCTTGCTGAAGTACTGCAACGTACTCAAGCCCAAGAAGCGATTAGAGAGCTAAATGAGAACCTAGAGCTAGAAGTTAAAAACAGAACCAAAGAATTAGAGGAAGCGAACCGTCAGCTCGAGATTTTGTCCAAACTTGATCCCCTGACTCGATTAGGTAACCGAAGGATGCTGGAGCATGTTATGGAAAAATACTGTTCCGTTGATACCGAAGAGTATATGAGTTTTGGTGTCATTCTATTGGATATTGACCATTTTGGTTTGTTTAATAACCATTATGGTCATCTAGAGGGCGATATAGCATTAATTCGAATTGGCAATATTCTCGAGCATCACACACACAATGAAGATGAAGTATTTTGTCGCATTGGTGGTGAGGAGTTTGTCTTACTAATGGTTGGTGCAGGATCGGAAAGAGTTGCTAATCGAGCTGAGTGTATTCGAAAGTGTATTGAAGATGAAAACATTCGTCATGCCCACAATCCTGAAGGAGAGTATTTGACGGTTTCTATAGGTTATTCTTGTTCAAAAAGCGTATGTCGAGAATTCAATTTTGATCGTTTATATCAGTTGGCGGACCAAGCTTTGTATGAGGCCAAGCATAACGGTCGAAATTGTGTAAAAGGTGTTGATGAGCAGGCGACCAGTCAAATCGGTGCGAGTTAGTACTATTTCGCTATGAACCAGCTGCTGCAAAATAACCTGATTGTAGCTTCTGTACATATTGAAAGCCCTGTCTTGTTATCAAGTGTATTGCTGTTTCTAAATCAGATTCATAACTTATTGTAATTAGAATAAAAATGGCAGCTCGATGTGAGCTGCCATTTGTCGTCTTAGCATTGAAAGAACTCACTAGAGCTTTTCTAGCTGGTGGCTAGGCTTGCTTTTCTTCTCTTTAGCCAGTTGTTTGACCTTGGCGATCAGAGAATTAGGTCGCCATTCCTGCTGAGTTGAACTAAAGCGAGAGTGATTCATCACATTCAGCTCTTCTTTCACGGCTCTCACTGCTTCAGAGTCATTGCTGAGATGGTGAGTGTTTAAGTAGTCGTTAACTGCTCTTTCAATCTTGACGCTGTCACCTTGTTTGATGATGTTTTCTAGATCTTGCAATGATGAGCTGTGAGTCGACGTCTCAACTTTTTCTGCCTTTGGCGATCCGCGTTGCTTCCAAAGTCCAAACGCAATCGCTGATGAGACAAGCCACAGCAAACCAAATACGAATGTCAGCGTTTTCCAGATAGAATCCACACCACCTTGAACCACAGGGGCAGGCTTTATCGCTGGTTGTGCTGGTAACGCACTTTCTGGCAGCGTGATTAAGCCACTGTCACTTTTCTCTACCTTTAGCTTTAACGCTGAAATGTCGGCTTTTCTCGCTTGGTCACGGTTACTGTCCCACCAATTTAGGCTGTAGCCCGGCAGGGTGAGATCCCCGGCTTCTGTGGGAATCAAAACCTGCTTCACTGTCATGGTGACAGTGCCATCACGCGATGTCTCGAACTGAGGTTGTTCAGGATAAACACGCAGTGTACTTGGGTAGACAATACCAATACGAGGTAGATATTCCGCTTGTGTACCACGAGCTCGAATACGAATCGTACGAGTAATTGAAGATCCTTGTTTCACTGTGCTGACAGCATTTGCTGATAGCGGATTGCCTTGCTCATCTTGCCAGCTTTGCGTCAATTCTAAAGCAGAAGCTGGCAGCCAGTTACCTTTAAAGTCTTTAGGAATCGGCTTTACAGTAATCGGCATTTGCTCAGTTTTAGTATTGATTGGCATGATCTTGGTTGAGCCAGTTAGGCTGTCACCATAGATGTAAGACCCCGTCAATTTAGGACCATTTAGCGTGTAGGTGCCAGGTTGCTCAGCTGTAATGCGAAAAGCTTGCTCTACGACCGTCACTTCCAAGCCATCAATGATGCGTTGTGCCTGCTTCATGTCACTGGCTGGCTCAATTTTCATCCCATCAATGCTTGGCGGCACGACTTGTGGGTTATCCAAACGACGAGGGTCGACTTTGATCGCCAACTGCATGCGAAGTGTCGCTGACTGCTGCGGGTACAAAGTATGGCTATCCACGCTCATGTTGAAGCTAAACAAATCGTCTAGATTCGGCTCACCTTTGTCTTTTGTCACACGCAGCTTGATTGGCTCGGTTTTCATCCCATCTGCAGAAAAGCTCGGTATGGTGACGACGCCTTCTTTCATCGGTGCAATCGAGATGCTCCATTCTGTGCGAACGGTTTTGTGGCCGTTAATGTTGTTACTAGAACGGCCGTAGCGAGGTTGTCCTAAAAAGAAGTCCTGTTTCAATGCATCGAAGTCAATCGCATCTGAGCCAAGCTCGGTATCTGCCATGATCCTTAGGTTGATCACTTCGTTCTTCGCCACCTGAGTTTTGTTTACACTAGCTTGTAGGGTTTGTGCAAAAACCGAAAAGCTAGTCAGTAGGCTGGCCATCAGAACAAAGACCAGTTTTGCGCCTTTTTTCATCATGGACTTACCACTCCTTATTAGATTGTTGTGGACGTTGTTTTTGTTGAGCTTGAAGCTGCATTTGAGCTCGAATCAAGAAACTAGGGTCACGCGCGCTTTCTACCGCTTCTAAACGACGGAACTCAGGATCGTCCTGAGGCGTTTTCTCTGGCTGAGCTTGAGCCTGCATAGGTTCACCTTTTTGCTCGCCTTGTTTCTCTTCTTCTTGTTTAGCTTTTTGTCGCTCAGCTTTCTGATTTTCTTGTTTATTTTCAGGTTCTTGCTGGTTTTGTGACTGTTGCCCTTGCTCTTGTTTAGCGTCACTCTGAGACTTTTGTTGCTGCTGTTGCTGCTG